>CAJMLQ010000028.1 GCA_905214265.1 uncultured bacterium | reverse complement strand
TCGACCGCCGGTATGTTGCTGCATTCAGCTCATTGCCGTCGATGTACGCCTATCGGAGCTGACCTGATTTCTGCCTCAAATGATCAGGCCCTGCGTGTGGCGCGAAGTGCCATGAAAGGGTCTCTTTATCGGAAAATTCGGGGCATCACCGATAAAATTCTGGATATAAGCGGACATATCGCCGCTTATATCGATTATCCCGAGGAGGAGATCGACCCGGTTGAATCGCAGGATACTGCAGATACTCTGCGGAAAGCGGAACAGGAACTGGAAGCACTTTTGGATACTTTTGACCGCGGCCAGATCCTTCGGGAGGGTGTGGAAACGGTCATTGTGGGCAAGCCAAATGTGGGAAAATCCACACTGATGAATCTGCTGGCCGGCTGCCCGAAGAGCATCGTCACGGATATCCCAGGCACCACGCGGGATGTCGTGGAGGAGACGGTCAACTTGGATGGCGTGCTGCTCCGTTTAGCGGATACCGCGGGAATCCGTCAGACCCAGGATGTGGTTGAAAGGGTCGGTGTGGACCTTGCGCTGGAACGGCTGGAGTCCGCCGGCCTGGTGTTGGCAGTTTTCGACGAATCAGTCCCTCTTTCCGAGGAGGATTTTTCTCTGATGGAGCGGCTGAAGGGCCTGCCGGTAATTGCGGTCTGCAACAAGGCGGATTTGGAGCATAAAATAGATAAAAAGTTAATTAATATAAAATTTAAACATATTGTCGAAATTTCTGCTCAGGAAAACAGCGGCCTTGACCAGCTCCGAAGTGAAATCATCAAGCTGTTGGAACTGGATTCGATTTCACCGGAGGGTGCGCTTTTGGCCAATACCCGACAGTTTGACTGTGCCCAGCGGGCCTTGACGCTTCTGCGGGAGGCTATAGTCACCTTGGAATCCGGCTATACGCTGGACGCTGTGGATGTTGCTATTGAAAGCGTAATTTCGGCTTTGTTGGAGCTAACAGGAGAAAAGGTCACCGACGCAGTGGTCGATCAGGTATTTTCGCGGTTTTGTGTAGGAAAATAGGAGTGTTGGTATGGGATATGCAATGGGACAGTATGACGTCGCAGTAATTGGCGGTGGACACGCAGGTGTTGAGGCGGCTATGGCTGCCGCACGTCTAGGCGCTTCTACGATCCTGTTTACCTTGACTTTAGATGGGATTGCCAATCTTCCTTGCAACCCTTCTATCGGCGGAACGGCGAAAGGGCACCTGGTTCGGGAAATTGATGCTCTGGGAGGTGTGATGGGGATTGCCGCAGACCATACCCTTCTCCAGAGCCGGATGCTGAATCTTGGAAAAGGGCCGGCGGTTCACAGCCTCCGGGCACAGATTGATCGCCGGGCCTATCACACTTATGTAAAAGAGCTGTTGGAGAGCCAGGAGAATCTACGGATCAAACAGGATGAGGTTGTTGGGATTTTGACAGAAAACGGAAAAATCAGCGGTGTGCGGACCCGTTTGGGGGCGGAATATGCAGTTAGGGCAGCGATTATCGCCAGCGGCACTTATTTGAACGGAGTGATCCACGTTGGTGAGGTCTCCTACCCCAGTGGGCCGGATGGTGTTGCCCCGGCTGTGGGATTGACGGCAGATTTGGCGGAGCACGGGATTTTTTTACGCCGCTTTAAGACGGGTACGCCTTCGCGAGTCCATCGCCGCAGCATCGATTTGGAACAGTTAGAGGAGCAGAGAGGCGATGAACCCATTGTTCCTTTTAGTTTTGAGACAGAGGGACCCCTGGTCAACAAAGTGAGCTGCTATATGGCTTATACCAATGAGGAGACTCATCGCATTATTTTGGAAAATTTGGATAAGTCGCCGATTTACAGCGGGAGGATCCATGCCATCGGACCGCGGTACTGTCCCAGCATCGAAGACAAAATTGTTCGTTTTTCGGATAAGCCCCGGCATCAGCTTTTTGTGGAACCAATGGGGATGGATACGCAGGAAATGTATCTGCAAGGCTTGTCCTCTTCCCTGCCCGAAGATGTACAGCTGCGCTTTTTGCGGACGATCAAGGGTTTTGAAAATCTGGAGATTATGCGGAACGCCTATGCCATTGAATACGACTGTTGTGATCCTTTGGACCTTCGGGCAACACTTGAGTTTAAAAAGATTGCGGGGCTTTACGGCGCAGGGCAGTTTAATGGCACCTCCGGTTATGAAGAGGCTGCGGCTCAGGGCTTGATTGCTGGAATAAATGCTGCTCGCCAGGTACAAGGAAAAACGCCGGTCACTTTACCGCGCTCCTCTTCCTATATCGGGACGCTGATTGATGATTTGGTGACCAAAGGCTGTTCAGATCCTTATCGGATGATGACTTCTCGAAGCGAATTTCGTTTGCTTTTGCGGCAGGATAATGCCGATGAGCGTCTGACTCCTTTGGGATATGAGATCGGATTGATTTCTCAGGAGCGGTATCAGCGGTTTCAGAAAAAAATGGAGCAGATCCGATTGGAAAAGCGTCGGATATCTAAGCAGAATGTCAGTCCGTCGGCAGAACTAAATGACCTACTTGTTTCACGTGGAACATCCCCTTTGACGACGGGGACAAAAATGGAAGAGCTGATACGCCGCCCTCAGCTTAGCTATGATGAACTGGCTCCTTTTGATCCGGAACGGCCGGTCCTCCCCTTTTCGGTGCGGGAGCAGGTAGAAATTCAGCTAAAATATGAAGGATATATTCGGAAGCAGATGCTGGAGGTTGAGGAACAAAAGCGATTGGAAGGGAAAAAACTGTGCTCTGGTATTGATTACACGAAAATCACTGGTCTTCGTCTGGAAGCGCGGGAGAAGCTGAATCGTGTGCAGCCATCGGATGTGGGCCAGGCAGCGCGAATCTCCGGGGTCAATCCGGCAGATATTTCAGCTCTGCTGATTTGGTTGGAGCAGAAAGGAGAACGTAGAAATGATTGATTTCAACTATCTGAAAGAAATATGCGCCGCACAGCAGCTCCCCTTTTCTGTTGAACTCGCGGAAAAATTGGACCGTTATGCAGAAATGCTGGTGGACTGGAATGGAAAAGTAAATTTGACCGCCATTACGGAGCCAGACGATATTGTCGTGAAGCATTTTGCCGACAGTCTGCTTCTTTTGAAGGCTTTGGAGATTCCAAAAGAGGCAAATCTTATTGATGTGGGAACCGGTGCTGGTTTCCCTTCTATACCGGTATGTCTTGCCCGTCCAGACTTGAAGCTGACGCTGTTGGACAGCCTGCAAAAGCGCATAAGCTTTTTGGAGGAACTCTGTCATTCCCTTTCTCTTTCCGCCCTCTGCGTTCATGCGAGGGCAGAAGAGGCCGGCCGGCGGCCGGAGTTTCGGGAGAAATTTGGGATTGCTACGGCGCGGGCTGTAGCAAATTTGCGGGAATTGGCAGAATACTGCCTCCCTTTTGTAAAGGTTGGTGGCGTGTTTGCCGCGCTGAAAGGTTATGAAGTCGATGAGGAGTTGGCGGCTGCGCAGTATGCTATCGGTCAGCTTGGCGGAGAAGTGGAATCTGTTCAGCGGTTTCATCTCCGTGAAGATGCGTCCCGTTCTATTGTGGTGATCAGAAAAGTTCGACCGGTTTCTGCAAAGTTCCCCCGTATCTCTGCAAAAATGAAAAAAGCACCGCTAATTGGACATTAGAATCGTCGAAATGCAGGTTTTTCTGCGATCAAAATTCCTGGAAATAATTTCCCGTTTGTGGTATACTGCAGTTAAAGGACAAGTTTGACTGGAGGATGACAACATGGCGGGAATTTTTGCAAAAGAAAAGATAATCAATCGAGTCGTTTTGTTGGAAATCAGCGACATTCTTCCCAATCCCGCCCAGCCGCGGCAGGAATTTCGGGCAGAGGAACTGGCGGGATTGGCGGCAAGCATTCGCGAAAACGGCGTATTGCAGCCAATCACTGTACGGAAGAATCCTGGAAAGGAATATGAGCTTGTGTCCGGCGAAAGGCGTCTTCGTGCGGCGAAAGAGGCGGGACTGAAACAGATCCCGGCGGTTGTAATTGAGACGACTGCCCGTCAGTCGGCAATTTATGCAATTTTGGAAAATATTCAGCGTCAGGATCTTTCTGTTTTTGAGGAGGCACGGGCGCTGCGTTGCCTGATTACAGAATGGGGAGTCACCCAAGAGGAAGCGGCGCAAAAATTGGGCAAAGCACAGTCTACTATCGCCAATAAGCTTCGGTTACTGACGTTAACGGACGCAGAACAGCAGTTGATTTTGGAAAACGGCCTTTCGGAACGGCATGCCCGGGCTCTTTTAAAGGTCCGGGAACCAGAAAAACGGATGGAAATCTTAAAATATGCCATTCGAAACCGCCTGAATGTCAGTCAGTTGGAGGCACATATCGAACATGTTTTAAAGAAGCCCGTGCCTGAATCGAAACGCCGGGTATTTATCGTAAAAGATGTGAGGATTTTTCTGAATACAATTAACAAGGCGATTGACACGATGAAGAGCGCTGGAATTGCAGCAGAGGCAGTTCGGCGGGAAGAAAATGGCTGCATTGAATATTTGGTTAAAATACCCATACACGCATGAATGTATAACCGGCGGATGTTCCACATGGAACATCCGCCGTTTGCATGTTCCACGTGGAACTTTTTTTATGAAGGGCTTTTAAAATAAGGAGAAGTGTGCTATAATAGGAATACAGGTTCATATTTGAGGCATACTTGGATGGAAAACCTCCAAATTGTCAAAATAAGGGCCAAAAAGCGGCAAATGAGGGTGTTTCATGGGGAAAATCATAGCGGTTGCCAACCAAAAAGGCGGCGTTGGGAAGACCACTACTGCCGTCAATCTGGCTGCATGTATTGGCGCACGAAAAAAGACCGTCCTTTTGGTTGACATTGATCCCCAAGGAAATGCGACCAGCGGACTCGGAATTCGAAAAAAAAATGTCGCGCAGACCTCTTATGACCTCCTGATCGGTGAAGCAAGAGTGGAGGATGTCCGAGTAGGAACCGAATTCAGAAATATCGATGTGATCCCTTCCAGTATTGAGCTGGCCGGCGCAGAAGTGGAACTGGTTGAAATGGAAGACCGTATCAACCGCTTGAAGATTGCCCTCGCTCCAATCCGAGATATTTACGACTTCATTTTAATTGATTGTCCCCCATCGCTGGGACTGATTACCCTCAACGCTCTCACAGCAGTTGACAGTATCTTCATCCCTATTCAATGCGAATACTACGCACTTGAAGGTTTGACACAGCTTATGGCTACTGTGAGGCAGGTCAAAAAGCTCTACAATCCTTCTATTGAAATTGAAGGGGTTCTCCTGACGATGTATGACGGACGGCTGAACCTGACGACGCAAGTGGTCGCAGAAGTGAAGAAACACTTCCCTGGCAAGGTGTACAAGGCCACCATCCCCCGAAATGTCCGCCTTTCGGAGGCCCCCAGCTATGGACTGCCCGTCTATTATTACGATAAATGGTCAAAGGGCTCCGTCGCATATCAAGAAGTTGCGAAGGAGCTTTTAAAGGCAAATTCCGGAAAGGAAGGATAAAATGGCGAAAAAATCCGGCCTTGGAAAAGGTTTGGACGCACTGTTTTTGGATAACGATACCGATTCCGGCCAGGAGAGTGGCGTCATGCTGCGGCTCAGCGAGATCGAACCCAACCGGAATCAGCCGCGAAAGGAATTTGATGAACAGGCCCTTTCCGAGCTTGCGGATTCGATTCGGGAACATGGTATCATACAGCCGCTGCTGGTCCGTCGCCTGGAAACGGGAGGTTATCAGTTGGTGGCTGGAGAAAGGCGCTGGCGAGCGGCCCGAATGGTGGGTCTTGCTGAGGTGCCTGCGGTTGTGAAGGACATGACTGAAACCGAAGTGATGGAGCTGGCATTGATTGAAAACCTCCAGCGACAGGACTTGAATCCCCTAGAAGAGGCGTCCGGCTACCGGGAGCTCATGATGACCTATGGCATGACACAAGACCAGGTGGCGAAACGCGTCGGAAAATCCCGGTCTGCTGTTGCAAACTGCCTCAGGCTTTTGAATGTGCCGGAGGAAATCCGGCCGTATCTGAGAAGCGGTCAGCTTTCAGCCGGTCACGTCAAGGCTCTGGCGGGAATGGAAGACCGGGCAGAAATGGTCCGCATCGCAAAGGCCGCTGCAGAAAAAGGGTTGTCTGTCCGAGATGTGGAGCGTCAGGTATCCAAGAAAGCCAGCAAGCCGGAGGCATCGGGTACCCTGGAAAAGGAAGAGCGGAAAGAGCCGTTTTACCAAGAGATGGAGCTGGCAATGAATGCGGAATTAGGGCGGCGGATTCGAATCCGATCCGGCCGCGGCGGTGGCGGAACGATTGAAATCGCCTTTTTTGACCAGGAAGACCTCCGATCCTTGGCCTATCGCCTGGCCGGCGAAGAAAGCAGCCACTGAAAAACGAAGAAAGGAACCAAAATCATGTTGGATATGAAATTCCTCCGGGCAAATCCGGAGATCGTAAAGGAAAATATTCGAAAGAAATTTCAGGACCGGAAGCTGCCTCTAGTTGATGAGGTCATTGAACTGGACAAGCAGAGCCGCGCTGTTCAGCAGGAAGCCAGCGACCTCCGGGCGGAGCGCAACAAAATTTCCAAAAGCATCGGCGGCCTGATGGCTCAGGGAAAGAAAGACGAAGCCGAGGCTATGAAAAAGAAAGTGGCCGAACAGGCCGACCGTCTGGCGGAACTGGAGAAGCTGGAGACAGAACTCTCGGAAAAAATCCTGAAAATCATGATGACCATTCCCAATATCATCGACCCCAGCGTCCCCATTGGCAAGGACGATAGCGAAAACGTGGAAGTTCAGAGATATGGGGAGCCATTGGTGCCGGATTTTGAAATCCCCTACCATACCGATATCATGGAATCCTTCAATGGGATCGACCTGGACAGTGCCCGCAAAGTCGCTGGAAACGGGTTCTATTATCTGATGGGCGACATCGCCCGGCTCCACTCGGCTGTGATCTCTTATGCGCGCGATTTCATGATTGACCGGGGCTTTACCTACTGTGTCCCGCCGTTCATGATTCGCAGCAACGTTGTCACTGGCGTCATGAGTTTCGACGAGATGGACGCGATGATGTATAAAATCGAAGGTGAGGACCTTTATCTTATCGGAACCAGCGAGCACTCCATGATCGGCAAGTTCATTGACACCATTTTGGACGAAAAGGACCTCCCCCGCACCCTGACCAGCTATTCTCCCTGTTTCCGCAAGGAAAAAGGTGCCCATGGCTTGGAGGAGCGCGGTGTTTACCGCATCCATCAGTTTGAAAAGCAGGAAATGATTGTGGTCTGCAAGCCCGAGGACAGCATGATGTGGTTCGATAAGCTCTGGCAGAATACGGTGGATCTGTTCCGCACCATGGATATCCCCGTTCGGACTCTGGAGTGCTGTTCCGGCGATTTGGCGGATCTGAAGGTGAAATCCATTGACGTCGAGGCGTGGTCGCCCCGGCAGAAAAAGTATTTTGAGGTGGGCAGCTGCTCTAACCTGGGAGACGCCCAGGCCCGCCGGCTGAAAATCCGTGTGAATGGAGAAAATGGCAAGTATTTCGCTCATACGCTGAACAACACTGTCGTCGCTCCCCCGCGGATGCTGATCGCGTTCCTGGAAAACAACCTGAACGCCGACGGTACTGTTCGGATTCCAGAGGCGCTCCGGTCTTATATGGGCGGCAAGGAGCTGCTGACTCCCAAAAAATAGCTGCAAGGACCTTTCGTGGAGGAGATTTTTTTGGAAGGCGTTTTCTCTAGAAGAACAGATGTCCATTTTTATGACTGTGACCCTTTTGGCAGAATGAAACTGTCGGCGATCAACAAAACCCTAGCGGATATTGCCGATGAGGATTACGCACAAAAAGGCATGTCGCATCGCTGGCTGTGGGATCATGGATTTGTATTCCTGCTCTCCAAAGTAAGCATTCTTTTTGAACGCCTTCCTTCCCCACGGGAAATCCTGACCGTATCCACCTGGGAGCGAGAAATCAAGGGGGCCTCCTTTTTTCGTGCCTTCGCCATTCGCGACGAGGCTGGAAAGACCGTGCTGACGGCGGACAGCGCCTGGATGCTGGTCAATCCGCAAACGCGGCAGATTCTGCGGCCATCGGAGTTTCCCCATGCCCACCCGACCTTTCTCACTGCGGAATGTCCGCCTTGTCGAAAGCTCAAGCTGGAAGGCGGGACTCTGGCAGGCCAGCGGAATATCGTTTATTCGGATCTGGACGGCAATGGACACGTTTACAATGCAGTCTATGCAGATATAGCCACCGATTTTCTTCCATTGGAGACTCTCCGCGGCGCCCTGCGTTGCTACCAGGTGAATTTTGTCCAAGAGGCGAAGCTTGGGGACACGTTGGATATTTGGGTCCAGCAAAATGAGCAAACTTCTGTCATAAAAGGCGTAGTTGGGGATCATGACAGCTTTTTATGCGCTTTGGAATACCGCCCGGATCAGGATGTGTCCGGTCTGGTGCGGTAAAAAAGTCATGCGAAAAGGCCGCTCCATTTGGGAGCGGCCTTTTTCTGCCATTTTGCGGTTTAGGCCCAAAGTACCTTCATCATACGCGGATAAACGTCATCCACAATGTTTAAGGTGCGAAGCATCAGTTCTTTGGCGACAGGGCCGGCGCTCGCCACGGTGATGACCGCGTCAATTGCTGCCGTCACCTCATTATCCTCGTCGAGATAGAAACGGAGCCAGCGGTATTCGTCCATCAGGGCGTTGAGAATGTTGAGCATATCCGCCTTTTTGTTGGAGGGCACCTTGCAGATGGAGAAGGCACGGATGGCCACGTCCTCGCAGTCTTCGCTGAAAAAGAGCTGGATGCTCAGGGTCTGGATATTGTCGCCGCCGTAACGAACATTAACCCAATCGCTTTTCCCGTCGCGCTCTTTAAATTCATACTTGATCCCGCTTTGATTTAGTAAATCCAAAAATGCCGCAGTAGTTGCTTTCATGTAAGAATCCCCCCGCAAAAAAATTTAACGATATTCTATAAGTTATATATACCACAAAAGGAGAAAAAAGGCAAGGAGTACCCCACCGCTTTTTCCGCGAATTTTACCAGACCCAGAAGATTTTTGTAGAGTTGCACAAAAAGCCGAGGCGGTTCTAAACGAAGATTTCAATGGGAAATGCTGTCGAAGCTGCTCGAAAAATGCTATAATATAAGAACAATTCACTGCGGACGTTACGGTTTGCGGCACCAGGAGTTTTGGAAGAGAGGATTCGCGTATGATGAAAATGAGCTACGAAGAGAAATTTGTAAAAGAGGGACTCACCTTTGACGACGTGCTGCTGATTCCCGGAAAGTCAGATGTCCTGCCCAAAGAGGTCAGTCTACGTTCCCGCCTGGCCAGGGAGGTCTACCTGAATACTCCCATTATGACGGCGGCTATGGATACCGTTACCGAATCGCGCATGGCGATCGCCATTGCCCGGGAGGGCGGTATCGGCATCATCCACAAAAATATGACCATCGAGCGCCAGGCCGAAGAGGTCGATAAAGTGAAGCGATCGGAAAACGGCGTCATCGTCAATCCTTTTTTCCTGGGGCCGGAAAATTACGTCTATGACGCGGACGAGCTGATGGGCAAATACCGGATCAGCGGCGTACCCATCGTGGAAAAGGGCAAGCTGGTGGGCATTATTACCAACCGCGACATGCGTTTCCTGTCGGATTATAATGTCAAAATCCGCGAGGTAATGACCAAGGATAACCTGGTAACGGCCCCGGTCGGCACGACCTTGGAACAGGCGAAGGAGATCCTCTCCCGGCACCGCGTAGAGAAACTGCCTTTAGTGGACGCAGACGGTTTTCTTAAGGGACTTATTACCATCAAGGATATCGAAAAGGCAGTCCAGTATCCCAATTCCGCCCGGGACAGCCGGGGGCGGCTCCTCTGCGGCGCGGCTATCGGCGTCACCACCGATGTGCTGGACCGCGCGGCCGCACTGGCTGAAGCCCAGGTGGATGTTCTGGTTCTGGACTCCGCCCATGGCCACAGCAAGGGAATTTTGGACTGCGTCCGCAAAGTCAAAGCCGCTTTTCCGGACATCGCCCTCATTGCAGGGAACATCGCCACTGGCGAAGCGGCCCGGGATCTCATTGAGGCTGGTGCCGATGCCGTAAAAGTGGGGATCGGTCCCGGCTCCATCTGCACGACCCGGATAGTTGCGGGCATTGGCGTCCCCCAGATCACCGCGGTTTTCGACGTTGCTCAGGTTGCGGCGCAGTACAATATTCCTGTCATTGCGGACGGGGGCATCAAGTACTCCGGGGACATTGTCAAAGCCCTTGCCGCCGGTGGAAATGTCGTCATGCTGGGTTCCCTTCTCGCGGGCTGCGAGGAATCTCCCAGCGACAGTGAGATCTATCAGGGCCGCCAGTTTAAGGTTTACCGCGGTATGGGCAGCCTCGGCGCCATGTCCATGGGCAGCAAGGACCGCTACTTCCAACAGGACAGCAAAAAGCTGGTCCCAGAAGGCGTGGAAGGCCGCGTACCGTATAAGGGACCGGTTTCCGATACCGTCTACCAAATGGTGGGAGGAATTCGGGCCGGAATGGGTTATGTCGGCTGTCACACCATTGAGGAGATGCACGAAAAGGCACAGTTTGTCCGCATCACCGGTGCAGGCTTAAAGGAAAGCCACCCTCACGATATCTATATCACAAAGGAAGCGCCAAATTACAGCGCGGAAATTTAAGGGGGAATTATACAAATCGAATTGATCAGACTGCTGGAAAAGCAGATATGGTCAATTGTGAAATATCCAAATCGTATAATTTTAATAGATTATTCATCTTGGAGTGCGGCTTTCAGAACCTCTTCGACGATTTTGCGGGTGGCTGCCCCTTCGTGCAGTTTTTTTCCGCCCACATAGTAAGTGGGAACGTAATAATAGTCGAAACGTTCGGCGAAATCAGGCTCCTTTGTTTCATCCACAATGCGCAGCGGAATGGAACGGAACGCCGGTTCCTTTTCCATAAGATCTTCCTGCCACCGCAGCGCCTCCCGGCAGTAAGGGCAGCCCGCCATCACAAACAACAGAACTTCTTTCATTTTGACTCATCCTTTCCATTTTGAACGCTTTTCTTTAGGATACCACAGTATGCCCGCTTTCACAAGTGACAGCAAAGTTTTTTTAATTGGGAATCGGCCTTGAAAAGTTCACAGTTTCATGATAAACTGAGTAATCATATCATCTCGAACAAGGGGGAATTTTGTGCACGTTAAAACTGTCTCCAGTCCAAAAATGCTGCTGATGTTGCTTGTATGGACCGGCTTGTGTCTCCTGCTTCCTGCATCGGTGCTCGGTGCCAGTACGGATCTGCGGGTGCCGCAGGTCCGTACTGTGGGAGAGAACTTCCAAGTCGAATATTCCGGTGCCGGCAAAAACAGCTGGCTGGGGGTTTATTCCGCCGGAGATTCCTTTGAAGGGACGCCTCTTCAGCAGATCCCCCTGGACAGCGAGGCTTCTGCGGAAGGAATAGCGGAAATTTCCGCTCTTCCGGCAGGCGAATATCAGCTGGCCCTGTACCGTTTCGGAAAGACCCCTGTCTTCGTCCGGGATTTTCTGGTTACGGACAGTCCAGCCTATATGGACCAGTGTACGTACGAGCAGGGCGGACGTGCGGAGGCGATTCTGCAAAGTGGCTCCTATGGAGAAGACGCATGGATCGGCATTTACGCCGCCGGCAGCATTCCCGGTGAGGATCCTTGGCTTCTCTGGGGCAACCTTCGGGACTTTTTCATTCCCGGCCGAATCTCTCTGGAGCAGCTCCAGGGGGAGACGGCGTATTCCCTTCTGGCGGTAGGTGAATATCAGCTGTTTCTTTTCGAAAACAGCGGCTATGAGCCCAGCTCTTCCTTCTCGTTTTCCATCATCCCCAGCTCCCAGACCCGCCTGTCCTTTACCCCTGACGAAAATGCAGTTCACAACAGCGCCGAGGGAACCCTTACGATTACTCCGAGTTTAAAACAACCGGAATATTACTGGATTTATTGGGCGAACGATGAGGGCGTCTTAGAAGATTATACAGAAATCGGAAAAGTATCCTCTGACGGGCTCAAACCCATTCAGTTCCAAATGCCGGACCACATTGCCGTTCCTTCCGGCGCAACGAGGATTGTGCTTCGCGGCGGTACGGAAACGGCTTCTCGTACAGGCAGTCTGCTTGCAGAAGTGAAAATCCCTCCCGCCAGTATTGCCGCGGCGGAAGCGGAGTATTCTTTTGCTGTTCTGTCGGACATCCATATCAGCCAGAACAATTCTTATATCTATAATCGCAACTACACCCACATGGTCCGGGACGTCATCAAAAGTATGCCGGATATTCAGGCGATGATCTACACCGGCGATGTCACGAACAATGGCAAGCCTGTTGAATTTTCGGTGTTGAACAAGCTCCTCAACCAGTTCCAGAATCAGCTGCCCGCCCAGTACCTGCTCTTGGGGAACCATGATCTCGCCCTGAATCAGAACAACTGGGGACAGCAGACCTACAATTTCCTGGAGTATACTGGGATGCCTGGGGTTTATTACAGCTTTCAGTTGGGAGGCAGCTCCTTTATCTGCCTTGGCTCCGAGGACGCTTCCGGAACCGATACGGTTACCGCTTCTATCGGAAAATATCAATTGGAATGGCTCGCCGGCAAATTGGAGGGCGCTGCAATAGCCGACCCGTCGGCGCCGATTTTCGTCTTCATCCATCAGCCGCTTCAGCACACTCTGATTGGAAGCGAAACCAGCGCTATCGTGCAGAACGACCAACTCCGGGCGCTGTTGGACCAGTATCCCCAGGCGATCGTTTTTTCCGGGCATACCCACAGCGCTCTGAACGACAAAAACGTCCTTTTTGACGGTAATGGCCAGGGGGCCAGCATGGTACACAGCGGCAGCGTTTGCGCCCTGTGGGATTTCACGTCGCCTGTCTCTGGCGGGCCCGATTCCGGCGGAGGGTCCGCTAAGTCCGGCAGCCAGGGCATCAAGGTGGAAGTCAGCGGACAGTATGTCCGGATTCGCAGCCGGGATTTCCAGTCCGGCAAGTGGATGGGTGATGCGGAACGGATCTTATGGTTCTCTGAATAGATACTATTTGTATAAAATTAAAAGAATATAACAGAATAGCGGCGTGTTGAATGGTGTCCGAAGCATTTCGCGACAATTCAGCAGGCCGCTGCGACATTTCGAGCAGTTTTTCTTGACAACCTGCTTTATTTGTATTATAATCAATAATACAAATAATACAAAAGGAGCCTTGCCATGATTACAATCCGTGAACTTCGGAAATCCTATGGCAGCAAGAAGGTCCTGGACGGTCTTTCCATGACGGTGAACACCGGGGAGATTTACGGCTTCCTGGGCGAAAACGGCGCCGGAAAAACCACCACCATGAACATTATCACCGGCCTTCTCGCCAAGGACAGCGGCAGCATTTCCATTGACGGCCACCCCGACGGACAGATGGAAACCCTTTCCATCGGCTATCTGCCGGAATCCCCGGAATTTTTTGAGTACATGACCTGCCGGGAGTATTTCCGCTACATCGCCGCGGCCTGCGGCTACGAGGGAGACGTGGAAAAGCGGACTGGAGAGGTGATATCCCTTATCGGCCTGGCGCCGGCCATCGACCAGAAGATCAAGGGCTTTTCCCGGGGCATGAAGCAGCGCGTGGGGATCGGTTGCGCCCTCTACTCCGGCAAAGACATCATCATTCTCGATGAGCCCACTTCCGCCCTGGACCCCCAGGGCCGCGCGGACGTGATGCAGATCATCGCCCGCCTGAAGGAAATGGGAAAAACCGTGATCTTGTCCACTCACATCCTTTCTGATGTGGAACGGGTAGCGGACCGGGTGGGGATCCTTCACCAGGGCACTCTTCGCCTGGAGGGAAAGGTCAGCGACCTGCTGCGGGAAAATGCAGCCCACATCATTGGCTTTGAGGCAGACCTCTCCCCTGCTGTTCGGGAAAAGATCGCTGCTCTCCCCTTTGCGGAAAAGGTGGAAGGTTCCGGCAACAGCTGTTATGTGACAGTCTCCGGGGATTTGGATGCCGGAAACCGCGAGCTGTTCCGCCTTCTGGCGGACAACGGCCTGACCGTCCAGCGGTATGAGTTAGCTCGCCCGACGCTGGAACAAATCTATTTGAAGGTGGTGAAGACCCATGCGGCAACTAAAAGCTGGGATTAAAAAAGAATTATTGGAGCTGTGCCGGACCCATCGGCTGATTGCCTTGCTTTTGACCTTTGTAGGTCTCGGTGTCCTGGACCCTCTGGTTATCCGGGGCGTGGGCTTCCTGCTGAAGATCATGAACAGTGTCCCGGAACTTTCCGAATTGGAAGGAATGCCTGGCATGTCCCTCTCTCTGGCCATGAACCAGGCCGTGGGACTTTCCGCCTTTGTCGGTGACTGCGTGAACACCTGCCTGCTGGTGGCATTTCTTCTCCTGATGCGGGCCGCCGGCGGCGAGCAGAAAAAACGCAATTGCATCATTCCCATCACCCTGGGTTTTGACCGGGAGTGCTATATCTACGCGAAATTTTTGGTTTATCCGCCTCTGGCCATGCTCTTGACTTTCGTCGGATTCTTCACGGCCTACGGCGCGTCGGCCCTGCTTTTTTCCGGGGAGACGATCCCTTTTTCCAAGGTCTTGCTTCCGGCCCTGGCCCTGGCCCTGTTTATAGCGTTCCAGGTCAGTCTCCTGCTGGGTCTGGGCTGCGCTACCGGTAAGGCGGGCATCTGGGTGGCCGTGCTGTACGGCTCCACCACTTTGCTCAATATGGCACTGAGCATGCTGGGTAAAAATCAGTATAATCCTTACGCGCTGATCGCCCATGCTTCTAATTTTGAGAGCATCGGGGCGGCGGATTACGCAGTGTCCGCCGGGATCGCCGTAGCGGTCTGCTTCCTTGCAGCAGTCGGTTCCGCCATGCGCTTTAAACGGAAAAAGCTGGTGTGAGGCCCTTACAAAAGGAAGCCCTCTTTATGGGGAATTCCGATACGTGGATCCTGCTGATGCTGCGGTTCTGACCGCCGCAAAAAGTTCTAAAATTCGCAAGCCCCGTCTACAACCGGCAGAACCGGTGCGGACGGGGCTTTGTGTTTGTTCAAAAGGATTTGGTTCCATCTTCCGGCCCTTTTCAAGACCGTTCACGTGGTTCCTGGGTTGAGAAAAATTTCGCCGTAAGCCGCCCTCAGGCTCCCGCACCATCTCTCTCCCGGATATACGCGCTGAGAATGGCCGCGTAACTTAAATACGGAATGGGCTTCCCTTCGGGATTCCCTGTCCCAAAGGCATAGCCTTTCCCCTTCGTGCGGTGGAAAAGCCCCTGACAGTAGCTGATAATATCCCGGGGCTTCTGCCGGATGAGCCAGGAAAATCGGGTGTCGCCCAGCAGCGCCCAGCGGCTCCCGAAGGCATCCAGCAGTCTCTCCATGGGAGCGCCATAAGCCTCTGTCAGATGGATTCCGTCAAATCCGCAGTCAGTCAGCCCCTCCAGGGACATAGGTTGACGCGAACAGTCCGCCCAGATGCAGGGCTTTCCCGCCCGATGGACGGCTTCGGAAAACCGGCGGTACTGCTCGGGCGTTCCACATGGAACATTTCGGACGATCACCGCGCAGACCGCCTCTTCCCTGGCCAATGCGGCATATCGTTCTTCCAGCACATCTGTTTCCGTCATTTCGGAAAGCCCCGCGGCCAGCTTCATGCCTTCTGCCAACCGCAGCCCCTGAAGGCCGGGAAATCCGTTTGAAAAGGCCAGGTCTGCCACTGCACAGTCGAATCCGGAAACCGCCGCTGCATCCGCTAAGATCTGGACCCGGTCGGCTTCCGTCTCCCAAAGATGGCCGCCCCGCCGCCAAACGAGCTGTTCCGCCAGCTCCCGGTTCAGGGCATATTCAAAAAAAACCGCCCGTCCCGGCCGCTCATTCTCCAGAACCCGTAGAAGCGCCCGATAATCCGCCATGTCCTTCCTCCGTCAAAAAATCCCGGACTTCCCGGCCCGACCGCAGCACCAACAGCTTCCCGGAAAATGGCTTCAGCCGCTCCTTGAGGCCGTCCTTGCCGCTGTCATAGTTCCGCCGCCATCGGAACATTAGCCGCAGCATCAGAAAATCCGGCCGGTATCCGCAGCATTCCCTGCCCAGCCTCTGCCGCACCCACCGCCGCAGGATTCTCCAGTCCCGGAGCAGCGCCGGAGGCTCCAGAAGGATCACAGCATCGGCCTCCTCCATGCCTCGGATAAAGCAGGCCCGCCCTGCATCCTCCATGACCCAGCTCTCCCGGGCAAGGATTCCGGCAAACAGCGCGTCCCGTTCCTCTGCCGACCGTTTGACATTGTCCGACGGGTCGGCAGGGTCCGGCTGATAAACCACCTGATCCAGCTCAAAAAAAGGGAACCCCCGACAGCCCAGCTCCCGGGCCAGCGTCGTCTTTCCACTTCCCACGGAGCCGGTAATATACAGCTTCTTCATGGGATTACAGGCAGAGCCGGTAGATGTCCAGCATCTCTTTTTTGCCCAGCTCGATATAGTCCGGCAGCGTCCGTTTGCCGAAGAAGGTACACTTTTCCGCCATCTCGTCAAACTTGGCGTCATCCACATCCAGCTCCGAAAGCCGGACCGGCATCCCGATGGACTGGAAGTAGGCCTCCGTCGCCTGGATCCCTTCCAGGGCGGTCCGTTCCGGATGCTCAAAGTTCATGGGGAGTCCCCAGACGTTGACGGCGTACTGAGCGAACCGGGACACATTGTGCCGGTGCACGTATTTGGCCCACGCCGGGAAGATCACCGCCAGCCCCGCGCCGTGGGCTACCCGGTCGTAGGCCCCGGAAAGCTCGTGCTCCAGCTGGTGGCACCGCATCATGAAGACCTTTCCGCAGCCGGTCAGCCCGTTGTGGGAAAGGCTCCCCGCCCACATCAGCGCTGCCCGGGCCTCGTAGTCCTCCGGGTCCTGGATAGCCCGCTTTCCCTCTTCAATGACTGTGCGCAGCAGCCCTTCCGCCAGCGCATCCGTGAGAGGATTGTCTGCGTTTAAGGAGAAATACCGCTCCAGCGTGTGCATCATGATGTCCACAATGCCGCAGCCGGTCTGATATTTACTCACCGTGTAGGTCAGCTCCGGATTCAGGATGGAGAACAGCGGCCGGTTGCAGGGAGCGTTAAACCCGCGTTTCAGCCAGCCGTCCTCATTGGTCAGCACGCAGGAGTCGCTGGTCTCGCTGCCCGACGCCGCCAGGGTCAGGATGGTCCCCACCGGCAAGGCCTTCTCCGGCGCCCGCTTTTTGGAGGAAAATTCCCAGGGGTCGCAGGCGTTACAGGCTCCTGCCGCCGCCGCCTTGGCGGAATCCAGCACGCTGCCGCCGCCGACTGCCAGGATCATCTCCACTTTTTCATTCTGGGCTAGCTCCGCCGCCTGGCGGGCCAGGCTGAGCTTGGGATTGGCCTCCACGCCGCCCAGCTCCACAAAGGAAACCCCCGCCTCCCGCAAGGAGGAAACCACCGTGTCGTAAAGCCCCGTTCGCTTAATGCTGCCGGAGCCATAGTGGAACAGTACCTTGGAGAATCCGTAAGACCGGATGATCTCCCCGACTTTCTTTTCGCCGCCTTTCCCGAAAAAGACTTTGGTCGGCGTCTGAAACACAAAGTTTTCCATAAAAAAACCTCCTAAACGATCCCGTTATGCGTTTTCATCCGGCTTTTGACCGGAAAAGTCCCGTTCAATGGCCTGCAGCACCGCCATGATCTCCCGCAGGCAGTCCAGGGAGTCCTGGCCCTTCAGCTTCACAGCGATATAGGGCGACGCCCCGGCATTGACCAGTACCCGCCCCTTCATTCGTGCCGCCAGGGCCCCGGCCAGATTCAGATCGAACCGCTCCGGGATCAGGTGGAGGGCGTCGGTCTTCTGGTTGATCTCCTTGAAACCGAACCGGGCCGCGGTGTTCCGCAGCAGCGCTACGTCGATGAGCCCCTTCACCGACTGGGGAGGCTCCCCGAAGCGGTCGATGAGTTCGTCAACTAAGTCCAGACTGTCGGCCTCGTCCTTGATGGAGGCGATCTTCCGGTAGACGTCGATCCGCTGGGAGAGGTTTTCAATGTAATTTTCGGGGATGTGGGCCTCCAGCTGGATGTCCACCAGACATTCCGCGGTAGCCATGGTGTCCGGGGCCTTGCCTTGCTTTTCCGCTACCGCTTCAGAGAGGAGCCGCAGATACATGTCGTAGCCCACGGCCTCCATATGTCCGTGCTGCCGGGTGCCCAGGATGTTCCCCGCCCCTCGGATCTCCAGGTCCCGGAGGGCGATGCGGAACCCGGAACCGAATTTGGTAAACTCCCGGATGGCATTCAGCCGCTTGGTGGCTACCTCCGACAGCACCTGCCCCCGCTGGAAGGTAAAGTAGGCAAAAGCGCGGCGGCTGGATCGCCCTACCCGCCCCCGGAGCTGATACAGCTGGGAAAGTCCCATCCGGTCAGCCCGCTCGATGACTAAAGTGTTGCAGTTGGCCACGTCTACCCCCGTTTCGATGATGGTGGTGCAGACCAGAATATCGATCTCTTGGTCCATCAGCTGCTTCCAGATCCGGGAAAGCTCCTCCTCCGGCATTTTGCCGTGGGCGACCCCGACCCGGGCCTCAGGGATAGCCTCCTTGATCCGGGCGGCGCAGCCGTGGATAGTCTCAGTGTTGTTGTGGATGTAGTACGCCTGCCCGCCCCGGTGCAGCTCCCGGCGCAGCGCCTCAAAGATGACGCCGTCGTCGTGTTCCAGCACATAGGTCTGGACGGGGTGGCGGTTCTGGGGCGCTTCCTCGATGACGCTCATATCCCGGATGCCGCTCATAGCCATGTTCAGCGTGCGGGGGATGGGCGTCGCCGACAGGGTCAGCATATCCACTCCCGCTAGCATCTCCTTGAATCGCTCCTTGTGCGCCACCCCGAATCGCTGCTCCTCGTCGATGATGGCCAGCCCCAGATCCTTGAAGTGGATGTCCTTGGACACCAGCCGGTGGGTCCCCACCACGATATCCACCCGGCCGCTCTCCAGCTTTTTGACCACGGCCTTCTGCTCCTTGGGAGAGCGGAACCGGGAGAGCAGTTCAATTTCCACGGGAAAATTCCCCATCCGGTGGAGCAAGGTCTGATAGTGCTGCCACGCCAGGATGGTGGTGGGACAGAGAATGGCGCATTGCTTGCCGTCCATAATGCACTTGAAGGCGGCCCGCAGCGCCACCTCCGTCTTGCCGAAGCCCACGTCGCCGCAGAGGAGCCGCTCCATGGGAACGGGTTTTTCCATATCCGCCTTGATTTCGGCGATGCAGCGGAGCTGGTCGTCGGTCTCCTGATAGTCGAAGTGGGCTTCGAAATCCCGCTGGTATTCGGTATCCGGCGAGAAGGCGAACCCTTGCACCCGCATCCGCTGGGCGTAAAGGGCGATGAGCTCGTCTGCCATCTCATCTACGGCTTTTTTGACCCGTGCCCGGGTTTTCTGCCACTCCCCGGAGTGGAGGCGGTTCAATTTGACCTTGGAGTCCTCCCTTGGCCCGATGTATTTGCTCACCAGGTCCAGCTGGGTCACTGGGACATAAAGGGTGTCCGCCCCGGCGTACTGGATCTTGATATAATCCTTGACGATGCCGTGGAGGTCCAGCTTATGGATGCCGGAAAAGATACCGATGCCGTGGGAAACATGGGCCACGTAGTCCCCTTCGGTCAGGTCAGAGAGGGATTTGATCTCCTCCCCCTTCCGCTTTTTGGGCCGGCTTGACGAAACGGTGACCGCCTTGCCGGTGGTGGTCAGGGAGAGCTTGATCTGGGGGTATTCAAATCCTGCGGAGAGCGTCCCGGCCAAAACCAGCACTTTTCGGTATTGGATGGCCTTGACGTCCTTGACGTAGGTGGCCGGCAGGCCCATTTTGGCCAGGTCGGCCGCCAGGTTGGACGCGGCCTTAGCTGTTCCGGCCAAAACAGCGCAGCAGTACCCTTCTTCCAGCAGCGGCAGCAGGTCGCTCTGAAGCAGCTTCAGATCTCCGTTCCATCCCGACGACTGAAGGGGGCTGATGTTGATCAGATCCTTGACCGCCGTTCCCGTCCCTGTCCGGGCAAAGGTATCCAGCAAAACGGTCCGGTGGCCCTCCATCTTAGCCTCTGCCTGCTCCGGGCTCAGGAGATAGCTGTCCAGCCCCTTGCAGAGCTGTCCCTCGTCAAAAAGGACCTTCAGGTCCTCGCTGTACTGCCAGAAAAGGCCCCGGGCATTTTCCCGGGCCTCCGCACGTTCACTGACGAAGAGAGGAGCGTTTTCAAAGTAGTCAAAAATTGTGGCAAACCGATCGTAGGCCAGAGGAAAGTACTTATCCTCCGATGCAAGTTCGATTCCGGCGTCCAGCTGCTCCAGATCCTTTTCCAAGACCGCCTTTGCTGTGGAAAACGCCTTTTTGCTCCCGAGTTTTTCACAAAATTCACGGAGCTTTGTGGATAACTCGCCCTGGGAAAACACCACTTCGTTAGCCGGCGAGATGTCTACCCGGCTAACCGGGTCGGTCCGGCGCTGGGAGTCCAGTTCAAAATAGTTCATGGTGTCGATTTCGTCGCCCCAGAATTCGATCCGCACCGGCGCCGGCTCCTTGGGCGGATAGAGGTCCAAAATTCCTCCCCGAATGGAAAATTGGCTGACGCCGTCCACCTGGGGCCGCCGGATGTAGCCGGACTGGATCAGCCGGGCTGTCAGCTCCTCCAGGGGTATGGTGTCCCCTGCCCTCAGCGAAAAGGTGCTCCGCAGCAGGACGTCTTTTGGAATGGTCCGTGTCATGGCCGCCTGGATGGACGTGACGACAATGGAGGCTTCTCCCGCCGCCAGCCGGGAAAGGACGCTGAGCCGAGTCTGCTCGTACTCGGTGGAAACGCCCTCCATCTGCCGGTAGGAAAAGTCCCGGTATGGAAAGAGAAGCGCCGGTTCCCCTGAGTCCGCCATGGCGTTGATGTCCATGGTCAGCCGGGCGGCGCTGGTTTCGTCCTGGGTGATGACCAGCAGCGGCTCGTCCAGTTCCATGGCCGCGGCGAAGATGAAGTGGGCCTTGTGGATAGCGGACAGCCCGATGCAGAGGGTCGGGACCCGCCCGGAACGCAGGTCGCCCATCATCTGGGTAAACGCTTCCAGCCGGGAAGCGACGGTGGAATAGAGTTTCATAAACACCTCGTCAGAAGTTTGAGAAAACTGCGGATTTTTTCGGCGGATCGATAGACGTCTTTTATCACCATTCTGATAGTTGGCATTATGCGCCCTGTCCTGGCAGGATGGGCTTTGGAGGGACGCGGTGGCCTTGGATGACGCTGCACTGCGTGATACATGGGCGCAGGTCAGGAATTATATAGGTTCATGGCTTTCTCGATGTTTCCCTGAATAATCAGTTCGGCAATCTCCCGGCAGTGAAGGGCGGCCTCCTGGATCATTTTCCGCTCCTCCTCTGTGAAGCGGGACAGCACCCAGTCGGCTAAATCGTAGCTGGGATTGGGGCGCTCCCCCACCCCGATCTTGATGCGGGGGAAGTTGTCCGACTGGAGATAGTCGATGATGCTGCGGATGCCGTTGTGGCCCCCGTGGGAGCCCTTCCGACGGATGCGCAGCTTCCCGGTATCCAGGGAAATGTCGTCGAAGAGGACTAGGATGTTTTCCGGCGGAATTTTATAGAAGGAAGCGGCTTTTTCCACCGCAACGCCGGAAAGGTTCATGTAGGTTTGCGGCTTCATCAGCAGGACCCGTTCTCCGGCTAGGGTCACATCGATAGTCAGGGCATCGAATTTCTTTTTGTCAATGGTTACCCCCAGCTGTCGGGCGATTTCGTCTGCGGCAAGGAAGCCAGTATTGTGCCGGGTGTTCTGATACTTGCGATCGGGATTGCCCAGTCCGACCACCAGATAGGAAATCCCCCCGGAATTTTTTTGAAAAAACGGCATGGCAAATGGTCTCCGAAACGGGCAAAGGGCGCCATTTCGAATTCTCCTTTTTTCGTAGTATTCGGCAGTTTCAGTTTACCACAAATTTTAAAAACCTTCAAGAAATTCGGCAAAAACTCCCAAGATCCCCTCAAAAATCTCACAGGATTTTTCAGGGGACAAACCGGACGCGCGCAGCGGATAAACTGCGCGCGTCCGGTTTGTCAGATGTCCAGGGTGTTGCAGAACTGCAGCGGCAGACGGTCTCCATACAGGTGTGAAACATCGGACAGCCCAATGCACATGGGTGCTGTCATGCCGTCCGGATTGTTTCGAAAGTGCAGTACTGTTACAGAGGAGTGGTTCAGATCGAAAGACGACCAAAACAGCGGAGGCGGAACCGCCAGCAGATGGGAAAGCCAGGTGGTACCGAAGCCCTGATGACAGAAGACGGCGACCCGGCTGTCATTGGGTCGGACAGCTCGATAGACGATGCCCTCCCGGCGGTAGCCGAGACGCTCGGTGAATTCGTCCGACGCCTCCTGGATGCGGCGGTATCCCTCTCTGGCATTGGTATAACGGAAGGGTGCAGCTTCATACCAGCGGTCGCCGAGAGCCAGGATCTCCGGGGTCTTATAGCAGGTGTTCTGGATGTGAAAGCACCATTTCCTGGTGCCGTCGTCCGTTTCACAGGACAAGTCTTTCCACGCGAGATCCTCACTGGTCCATTCCTCAATCTGTGGTTTGAGATGGAGCAGCTCGCAGGTCGGAGCGGCCGTCTGCTGTGCCCGGATCATCGGCGATGTGTAGATTTGATCCAGTCCATGGACGGAAAGGCGCCTGCCAAGGGCCTGGGCCTGAAGCTTGCCTTTTTCGGTGAGGGAGTCCGGATTGTAGATGGGATCCCCATGGCGGATGATGTAAAGAAGCATGAAGATTTTCCTCCTATACGGTTGGGCAACTGCTTTTAAGGCGTGAGCATGGCGGCGTAGATTTCGCTTTTCTTAAAGCCGGTTTCTGCGGCGATCTGTTTAGCGGCATCGGTCTGCTTTGTGCCGGCATTCACCAGCTGCCGAGCCTGGGCCACCGCTTCCTCCAACGTCATTCCCGGTTCCTGTTCTGAGGTGGCGCCCTCTACGATGAGGACGAACTCTCCTTTGGGGCTTTTCCCTTCGTACAGGGCGATCGCCCCGTCAAAGTCCGTGCGAATGACCTCTTCGTGGATCTTTGTCAGCTCCCGGCAGATAGAAATCCGCCGGTTTCCCAAAACATCCCGGATATCGTGAAGGGTGGTCAGGAGCTTGTGAGGAGCCTCGTAGAAGATCAGCGTGTGCGTGTCCCGGACCAGGCTTTGCAGATGCTCCATCCGGTTATGACGGTTGGTGGAGAGGAACCCTTCGAAGCTGAACCGAGAGGTGGACAGGCCGCTCAGACAAAGCGCGGAGACCGCCGCGCTGGGGCCGGGGATCACCACTGTGGGGATCCCGGCTTCCGCTGCCAGCCGGACCAGGTCCTCTCCGGGATCGGAAATGCAGGGCATCCCCGCGTCGGAGACCACCGCCGCGCTCTCGCCGCCGAGAATGCGGTCCACGATGCCCGCGCCGCGCTCCCGCAGGTTGTGCTCATGGTAGCTGACCATGGGCTTTTTGATTTCAAAGTGATTAAGCAGCTTTAAGGTGACGCGGGTGTCCTCCGCCGCGATAAAGTCCACGCTTTCAAGGGTCTCCACTGCTCGGGGGGAAAAGTCCGACAGGTTCCCGATAGGGGTCCCCACGACATACAGCGTTCCGCTCATAGATTCCTCGCTTTCTTATGGCAGATATATGATTCTTTGTACAGCAGCGCCATTTCCTGCGTTGAACTGCCGTCGGGATTTCGTGTGAAAAACAGCGGTTCTGCCCGGAGTCCCGGCCTGCCGCCCAGCCGGCCCTCCACAAGCGCCAGCCATGGCGTGGAAGAAACCGTGTCTGCCGCCAGCCGCAGCCGTTTTGGCTCCAGCCGGTGGGCGCGCATCGCCGCAAAAAGATCCGGCAGCCGCTCCGGCCGCTGGCAGAGGCAGAACCGGCCTCCGAACCGCAGCAGCCGCTCTGCCGCGGCGCAGACGCTGTCCAGTGTGCAGGCGATTTCGGTGCGGGCGGCGGCGCGGGACGGATCCGGGGAAGGATTCTCTCGGAAATAGGGCGGATTGCAGACGACCAGACCGAAAGCGTTCCGTGGGAGGGATGCCGGAAGCTGGCACAGATCACCCTCCACAGGGAAAATGACATTTTCCAGGCCGCTGGCCGAAACGGTTTCCTGGAACTGGCAAACCGCCTCCTTTTGAAGCTCCAATCCGTATATTTTATGACATTGATACATTTTGTAAAGCAAAACAGAGAGGATTCCGCATCCGGCCCCCAGGTCGGCAGTCAGGTCTGCCCGTTTTGCCTGGGAAAACGAAGCCAGAAGAAAGGAATCCACCCCGAAGGTATGGCGGGGGCTGATACAAACAGCCAGCGCTTCCCCCAGTGGGCCTCGGCCCAGGGATTTGTAGGAGCAGTCGTTTGTTGGCGCAGGCATTGGCGTTCCTCCTGTTGCATAACGCTGTATCCATTTTACCATAAACCCAATTTTGGCGCAAGAAATAAAATCATAAAAATCCTCTAAAACCTCTTGACTTTTTCTAGGTGGATAGTGTATCATAATAAAAGATGCCGCTGTGGCGGAATTGGCAGACGCACCGCACTCAAAATGCGGCGGGAAACCATGCCGGTTCGAGTCCGGCCAGCGGCACCATGATGGGAGCCGTTATTCTGATACAATGGACGTATCAGAATAGCGGCTCTTCCGTTTGATTGAAAAAATAAGAAAGGAGTCCCAGCCATGACAGGTATCCAGCGTGTACAGGCGGCATTAGCTTTTGAAAGATCCGACTGTGTTCCGGTCGTACCGGAAATCATCCAACATGCTCTGAATGTGGCAGGCACACGGCATCGGGAATATTCGACAGATCCACAGGTAATGGCAGATACGATACTGGCATCCCAAAAGTATTATGATTACGATGCTGTTTATGTAAGCACCGACAACTATATTCTGGCCGAAGCATTCGGCGCTCCGGTGCACTTTCCGGAGGATGAGCCGCCGCAGCTTTTATCCCACCCGCTGCAGGCGGGATATCACCAGCCGCTCCGGAATTTTTCGATTCAGAACGGGCGGCTTTCGGTTATTTTAAAGGCTACGCAGCTGTGCCGGCAGGCTGTTGGAGATCACATTTTCATCAAGACCAACATTGATTCTGCTCCCTTTTCAGCGGCGGCCTGTCTGCGCGGACCGCAGGATTTTCTGATGGATCTCTACGATCATGATGATGAACACCTGCTCCCCCTGCTGCAGCTTTGCACGGATGCGATCGTGGAATACGGAAAGGCTGCAGCTCGGGCGGGCGCTCACGGCCTAGCATTTGGGGACTCTGTATCCAGCTTGATCAGCCCGGCGCTCTACCATCAGTATGCTCTTCCCTATGTACGCCAGGCTGTTGAACGGCTGCACGAAACCGGGTTGCCTGTATTTTATCACGTATGCGGCAATACCGCTCATATCCTTCAGGATATGGTGGAAACCGGTGCGGACTGCCTGGAACTGGACAGCGTGGTTTCCATGGAAGAAGCGCGTGAGGCGGCGATGGGAAAATGCGCTCTGGAAGGCAATATCAGTACGATCGAGGCTTTATATGCCGGAACCACAGAGGATGTCCGCCGGGAGGCCAACGCGCTGCTGTCCCTGTTTGGGAACCGCGGCGGTTTTATCTTGAGTTCCGCCTGCGAAGTGCCACGCAACACACCGCCGGAAAATATCCTGGCGATCACCCAGTCGGCACGGCTTTTTGCGTATGGGACCTGATGGCGATACGAAAAGTTTTCGGATGAAGATGACTCTTGACAGGGCTGGAAAAAAAACCTATGATAAAAGGCGAAAAGCACATGGATCCGGCAGCGTCTGCCGGTATCAGGTTTAGGAGGATGCGAGATGAAACTGAGCAAATTCATGGAGATTCCAGAGGGGAATCCGCTGGATCAAATCCGGCCAGACGGCGGTTTCTGCGGAATTTTTCGCACTATCGGCTGCATCGGAGACAGCCTCTCTTCCGGAGAGTTCGAGTCCCTGGACGAGGACGGAAAAAAGGGCTATCATGATTATTTTGAGTATTCGTGGGGCCAGTATCTGGCACGGCTGGCAGGCTGCAAGGCCTACAACTTCTCCCGAGGCGGCATGACGGCCAAGGAATACTGGGAAAGCTTCGCTGAAGCCAATGATTTTTGGAACCCGGACAAGCTCTGTCAGGCTTACATCATCGCCCTGGGTGTCAACGATCTGATGGGACAGAAGCAGGAGGTCGGGTCCACCGCGGACATCTGCCTGGAGGACTATGAGAATAATGCGCCGACCTTTGCCGGATATTATGCAAAAATCATCCAGCGGCTCAGGACGATGCAGCCCCAGGCGCGCTTTTTCCTGATGACCATGCCGCGGCAGGAGGAAGAAGCAGAACGGCAGGAACTGCGGGAAAGGCACGCAGCCCTGCTTTATGAGCTGGCGAAGCTTTTTCCCTACACCTATGTGCTGGATTTTCATCGGTACGCGCCGGTCTATGATGCGGAATTCAAGCGCCGCTTCTTCCTGGGTGGGCACATGAACCCGGCAGGATACCTGTTGACCGCCCAGATGGTCGCCAGTTACATTGACTTTCTTATTCGCCGCAATATGGAGGATTTTGCCCAGGTGGGATTTATCGGGGAGCCTTTCCACAATGTTTCGGCAAAATGGTGACAGCAAAACCGCCTGATTTTGGAGAATCTTTTCGATTTTGGGAAATTTCCCTTGACAAGACCGTGAAAATCCCCTATCATGAAAAGGTACCAAGAAAAGGGAGTAGCTGGCGGCCGCACGACAGCCGCAGTTGGATGCGACATACCCGGTGGATTCCATCCGCATCCGGCCTAAGGATTTCAGAATCCGACAGCAAGACTTTTATTGTGGCCATTGCCATGATAAAAGTCTTTTTTTGTGAGAGTCTGAAGCCCATGCGCCGCCGTCCGAGCTTTTGAAAGGAATGGTCGAAGATATGCAGCAATTACTGAGTCTTTTCGGAAATGTTACCGAATTGACCTGGCAGATGGCCGTCATGTGGGTCATCGGAGCCATCCTCATCTATTTGGGGATCGTCAAAAAAATGGAGCCTACCCTGCTGGTTCCCATGGGATTCGGCGCGATTCTGGTCAACCTTCCCCTCTCCGGAGCCGTGACCCAGGTGGACAAAATTACCGGCGAAACGGAAGTGGGGGCTATCGATGTCCTCTTTAAGGCCGGTATCGCCAACGAGCTGTTCCCCCTCCTGCTTTTTATCGGAATCGGCGCGATGATCGACTTTACCCCTCTCCTGTCCAACCCGAAGATGATGCTGTTCGGCGCGGCGGCCCAATTCGGCATCTTCTTTACGCTGAGCATGGCATGCCTCTTCGGCTTTGGCCTTACGGACGCGGCTTCCATTGCCATCATCGGCGCGGCAGACGGTCCCACGTCCATTTTTGTGGCAAACTATTTCAACTCCAAGTATGTGGGCGCGATTATCGTAGCTGCTTATTCCTACATGGCATTGGTGCCCATTGTTCAGCCGCCGGTAATCAAACTCATTACCACGAAAAAGGAGCGGCGTATCCGGATGGCCTACGCCCAGCGGCCGGTTTCCAAGACCGCCCGCATTCTCTTCCCCATTATCATCACCATGATTGCGGGGATCATCGCCCCCAAATCCGTGGCGCTGGTCGGCTTTTTGATGTTCGGAAACCTGATCCGGGAATGCGGTGTTCTGGGCTCCCTGTCTGAAACGGCCCAGAACGTGCTGGCAAACCTGATTACCCTACTGCTGGGCCTTACCGTGGCCACCAAGATGCAGGCGGAGCTGTTCCTGAAATGGGAGACGCTCCTTATTATGGGGCTGGGGCTGATCGCATTTATCTTCGATACCGCCGGCGGCGTGCTGTTTGCGAAGCTTTTGAACATCTTCCTGCCCAAGGGCAAGAAAATCAACCCCATGGTTGGCGCGGCAGGTATTTCGGCCTTCCCCATGTCGGCTCGGGTGATCAACCGCATGGGCCTGGAGGAGGATCCGGAGAATTTCCTGCTGATGCACGCGGTGGGAGCCAACGTATCCGGACAGATCGCCTCGGTCATCGCCGGCGGTCTGATCCTCACCCTAGTCCCCATGTTCCTGTAAACACGTTAGGCAGTATGCCGGAAAGGCGAGTGAATTATGAATTTCAATATCCCGCTGTTTTTGGATTCCCTGAAAATTATGGGCTTGGGAATGCTGGGCATTTTCCTGGTCACGGCGGTCATCATCGGCGTCATGGTGCTGCTGACCCGGTTTTTCCAAGACAAACCGGAACAGAAGTAAGAAACCTCACCAGGTGCGAAAAGATGCGCCTGAAGAAACGCCGCGGCAGCGGACCAAACGGGTCTGCTGCCGCGGCGTTTTTGTGGGCTTCAGGGCCGAAGATATTGGGAAAGCATCATGGTCCAGTCGGCCTGGATGATGTTGAACCCCCTGACGGACCAACCAGCCCCACCCTTCGTTCGGGTTCCCGGACCTGAACCGTGGTCATTTCCACGACCTTCTGATTCGTACCTAGGAAAAGGGGTTCCGCGCCGTCCAGACCCCTCTACCCGGATTAGGCGGCCGTTTTTCTGTGAAGACCGCATAAACGCGGAGGACGATCTCATACTGCCCCACCGGGTTTTCTCCGCAGCGGAAGCAGAGGGTACTGCCCTCGCGGCCCAGACGGGCGGCCTGCCGTACAAGGTGCTAGCTGTATGGTTTTAGTATGGTTCCGGTAAAATCAAATTTTTGAAAAAATGGGTATACTAATAAAAATCCTTCGGAAAGGGCGGAATGCAGTGAAAAAACGTCCCCCAAAAGGCTCCTTTGCCGAGGAGCGCCCATACAGCAGCGCGATCTACCGCCGCGCAGTGGCATTTTTCGCCTTTTGCGCGGTGGCGTTCACCTTTTTGTACCTTCGAGTAGCCTATCTGTCCCAGTCGCCGGGCCTGGCCCAGACCGCCCGGCAGCAGTCTAAGTACACCCTGACGGTTTCCCGTTCCCGGGGCAATATTTATGACTGCCAGTTCCGGCCCCTGGTCAACAATGTGGCCGAAACCGTTAACGCCGTTCTTCCATCGGCGGAAAATCTGGTGCCGGTGCTGGAAGCGGTTCCGGTTTCCCGGCGCACCGAGGTCTCGCAGCAGCTGAAAAACGGAAAGCCTTTTCTGCTGCGTGGAGTTTCCGCAATCGAGGCCCAGGGTGTCACCAGCTTTTCCGTCACCCGGAGAAGTGCGGACCGCCAGCTGGCCGCCCACATCGTGGGCTATACCACCGGC
>CAJMLQ010000027.1 GCA_905214265.1 uncultured bacterium | reverse complement strand
TTTGCTCAAAAATGAGCGAAAGACCTTTTGGACATTTTTGTCGAATAGGTGGGGGGCAGATCACCACCCGGCACCCTTTTTCCGGAAAATCGGACAAACCCCAGATTTGGGAGCAGTAAAAGTCAAGTTTCCGACCATCCAAAATTGGAGAGCGCAAAAGTGCGTTCTCCTCAAAATTGAGGAGGCTAACTTACTCATTTTTAAGTGGGTCTCCTGAACTTTCAGGAGGCAAAAGAGCGGGTACGCCATTTCAGCGTATCCCTATAGAACGTTATGGGTCAAAGAGTGAACGAATCGTTCATGACGTCGGTCCAAAATGGAGTGGGATTCCTCAATTTTGAGGAATCAAATAAAACGCTCCCAGCCCAAGCCGGAAGCAAATAACAAATACAAAAATATTTGCTATTTCTGTTGACAAATATAATTATATGTGTTATAATATAATTGTTGGGAGGGAACCGGTTGAAAAGCTACTCATCAAGGGAAGTAATCAAAGCACTGATGGACGATGGATGGTATCCGGTAAATACAGTAGGCAGCCACCATCAGTACAAACATCCAACCAAAAAGGGGCGCGTCACCGTGAAACATCCTGACAAGGATATCCCCAGAAAAACGTTGGACACCATCGAGAAACAGTCGGGGCTAAAATTCAGATAGCCCCGGCCCCTTCCCTTTATCATAGGAGGTATTTTATGAAAAAAGTTGATCGCTATTTTTATCCTGCCGTGTTCACCTATGAAGAAGGGCAGGAAATTGCTGTAGTATTTCCGGATTTAGATGCAGCCACCAGCGGAGAGAACGACGATGATGCTCTTCTTTCTGCCCGAGAGCTGCTGGGATGCGTCATGTACGGCCTGGAGGAAGACGGCGAGGAAATTCCTACACCTACGCCTCTTTCCAAGGTAAAAACAGGGGAAAATGAGCGGGCGGTACTGGTCGATGTCTATATGCCTTCGATTCGCATGGCGCAGGTAAATCGGTCCGTTAACCGGACGGTAACGCTCCCGGCATGGCTCAACTCAGCCGCTCTGGAACGGAACATCAACTTCTCACAGGTCCTGCAAGAAGCTCTGAAAAATCAGCTGAATTTGTAAAAAAATCCCGCCCGGTGTTGGAGCACCAGAGCGGGAACCGCAAGCCTTAAACCAGTACGAATAAAGCCTTTGCAAGAATATTGTACCACCTCCTGGGCCAATTTGCAAGGGCTTGGGAGGTGTTTTTTGTTGACCTGCAAGAAATGCAAAAAGGAACTGCCGGACGGAGCGATATTCTGCCTGTACTGTGGGAAAAAGCAGGTATCCTCGACCGTGCGCAAGCGTCACGCGAAAAGGCCCTCCGGGAGCGGATCCATCTATAAGTTATCCGGCAAACGGAAGAATCCCTATCAGGCTGTTTTCCCTGCCATCTGGCAGGACGGGAAGAAAATTCAAAAGCCGCTGGGCTATTATCCGACCTATGAGGACGCCGATGCGGCACTACGGAAAGCGCTGTTAATTGGCCGGGAGGCCCATGAAAAGACATTGGATGATATATACCAGCGATTCATTTCCGGGAACTATTTTGCAGGACTGTCAGAGAGCGGGCAGGAGAGCCACAAGAGCGCGTATAAATATATGAGCAGTATCCAGAGTATACCCACATTGTAGACATCAGCACAACGGCTTTCCAGCGCATTGTAGATGATATGCGGGAAAAAGGCCTAAGTCGGGAGACCATGGCAAAAGTCCGCAATCTGGCCAGCCTACTCTGCAAGGAATGTATGCGGGCAAAATTGATGGATATAAACTTCGGCGCACTGGTGCAGCTTCCCAGGGAAGAAAAAGTGGATCGGCGTTCATTCAGCGTGCGGGAGTTATCGCGCATCTGGACGAAAGCGGAAACCGGAGACAAAACGGCAATGGCCGTAATTCTGCTGTGTTATACTGGTATGCGTCCCGGTGAATTGCTTGGAGTACGGATAGAAGAACACATTCGGCAACGTAAAGATTGGACATACATCCAGACAGGAAGTAAGACAGAGGCGGGGCGGAACCGGATTATTCCTGTTCCAAATGCCGTACTTCCATTTTTGAATAAGCTGCAGAGCGGTCGGGATTTTGGGGTTCTGATTCCAACGCCGACCGGATTACAGTGGAGGGAAGAAAACTGGAGAAAGCGCAGATTTTACCCGCTCATGCTAGATTTACAAATTGAGGAAGCAGTACCGTACACTTGCCGACATACCTATAGCAATCTTCAAAAGCGTCGAAACATCGATCCGGAAATCATGATGGAGATCATGGGACACACGGATTACAGCACAACTGTAGAGCATTATCACACCACGACGGAGGACGATATAGACCGCATTTGCAGTGCTGCAAACGGACTTGAAGCTCCTGAAAAAGTGGTCTAATACTTACAAATTACTGACAAATTGCCCACAAATGGCGCTGTTATGGGAACGCTTAATTCCTTGGTAAGGATGAGGTCACCAGTTCGAATCTGGTTATCAGCTCCATTAATCCCTGCAAACAGTGCGTTTGCGGGGATTTTTGTTTTGAAAAACAAACGGCATCCAGTACCTTCTGTTCCTGTATTGCGGAATTTTGGATGACGACGAAATGCAAAAGCTGCGGCGGCAATCGGAACCCGGTTATGACGTTCCGTTTGCCGCCGCAGCTTTTTAATTGAAAAATTCAGTGGGAATCCCGCTGAAATACAACTTTGCCGCCCACCATGGTCATGGCGACTTCGATATGGCTGTCGAACAGGACCAAGTCCGCGTTCCGTCCCTCTGCCACCCGGCCAAGGGTATCGCTTTTTCCAAGGATCCGGGCCGGGGTCTCCGTCGCCATCATCACGGCATCCGGCAGAGACGCACCCGCCAACTCCACCATATTCCGTACCAGCCGGTCGGTTGTGGCGACGCTTCCTGCGAAGGCGCTGTAATCCGGCATTTTGGCGACGCCGTCCTCGATGATGACCCGCTGGCCGTTCTTCAGGCTGCCGAGGATGCTCTCCCCTTCCGGCATGCCAGCGCCCCGCATGGAATCGGTGATCAGCGCCGTGCGCTTGGGGCCAATGAACCGGTAGACCATTTGAAGCAACGGCGCGGGCAGGTGGCAGCCGTCGGCGATGATCTCCACGGTGATATCATCCAGTAAATAGGCGCTCTCTAACACGCCCGGATGGCGGAAGCCTTTGATCCGGACGATGGTGGAGGTGGCGGAATACAGATGGGTTACATGGTTGAATCCGTGAGACAGCGCTTCCCGTACCTGGTCGTATGTGGCGTCGGTGTGGCCCATGGAGGGAAGGATTCCGTGTTCCCGGAGGTAATCCGCCAGTTCCAATGCACCGGGGATCTCCGGGGCGATGGTCCACCGGAGGATGTCCGGGCAGGCCGCGACGATTTCCTCATACTCCTCCCGCTTGGGGGCGCGGATATATTTGGGGTCCTGGGCGCCGCTCTGGGCTGGGCTCAGATACGGCCCTTCCAAATGGACGCCCAGCAGCCGCGCGCCCTGGCTTTTGGTTTTCGCCTTCTCATAAATGGCGAAGGAGTCCAGTATCTCCTCCTTGGACGCTGCCAGAGTAGTCACTGCTAAGCCGGTGGTACCATGTGAGGCATGCATCTTTGCCGCTCCCAGGTATGCCTCCTCTGTGGCGTCCATAAAGTCATGGCCGCCGCCGCCGTGGGTGTGGATATCCACAAACCCGTGGGAGAGATAGCGTCCACCGCCATCAATGACCACGTCCGCTTCCGGAGAAGCACCGCCGGGCAGGATTGCCGCAATCTTTTCATCCTCGACCAGAAGGACCGCGGGCCGGATCTGGTCGTCCTGAACTAGGCGGACATTCTGAATTCTCGTTTTCACCTCAGCTCACTCCTTTCAACAGTTCCTTCAGAGCCAGAGTGCTTTCCGCCGTGGCCTCCATGCCGCCGTCGGAGAAGCTGCTCCCCTGGGGAAGGCGCATCAATTCTTCTGAAATATGGGCTCCTACCCGGTAGTGTGTCTCCAGGGAGCAGAAGCCCTCATAGCCATCGGCTTTCAGCGCCGCGAGAAGCTCCGGATAACGGACCAGGCCGGTGCCGATCTTGACGCACTCCGGCTCCCCGGCAGCGTTCTTCACCGCGTCTTTGATATGGACGTGGCGGATGTAGCCTTTGACAAAGTTGTATCCGTCCGGATACGGGATCTCACCCAATTCGTCGTAAATGTCGTTGCCTGGGTCGAAGATCGCCCCCACCTGGGGAGAATCCAACACATCCAGGAATTCGGTCAGGAGGCGGTGGTTGGTGGTGTAAACGGAGGGATCGCTTTCCAGAAGCAGGGTCTTGCCCCGCTTTTCCAGGAGTTTCACCGGCTCCTCAAAGCGCCGAAGGATGTCCCCCATCCGCTCCGAAAGACTGCTGCCGGGATCCTTGAAGAAGGTAAACCCCCGGATGGTGGAGCAGCCGAACACATCAGCCAAATCGCAGAGACGCCGGAGCTTTTCCAAATTTTCCGACACCGCCGCCTCATCATCCACGCTGCATTTGTAGAAGGAACTGGCCAGATTGCTGACAACCAGGCCATTTTCGGCAAAAGCCTTTTGGTAAGTACGCGCCGTATCCAGGGGGATGCGGTCGATTGGGATATCCTCCACCGATCGCAGCTCGACGCCATCAAAGCCGTACTGTCTGGCAAAAGCCAGAACCACCCCAAAGTCCTGTGTAACCTCATCCGTAATAAAGGAAAGCTTCATGGAGTCCTCCTGTTTCCGTTAAAAATAGATTTCCTTGCCCGTCCGGGTGGATTCGTAGATGGAGCAGATCACCTTCACCGCCGTAGTTGCTTCTCTGGGCGGAATCATAGGCTGACGGTCCTCCAGGACGGAAAGCGCCAGGTCCCGCAGCAGCATCACATGCCCTGAGACGCCAATCAAAGCCGCGGCCTTGGAGCCACCGACCGCTTCGCCCAGCTGATCCGGGCGCTGGGGCGCATCTTCTTTATCCAGGAAACTCCACTCGACGATGCCTTCATCGTTGAAGATGACTGTTCCCTTCTCCCCGTGGATGGCAAAGGTGGTGGACTGGCCGGGGTAAACGGTGGTGGCGCCCTCAATGACGCAGATCGCGCCCTTCTCCATCTTTAGGATGGCGGCCGCCGTATCCTCCACGACGATATTCCGGGCCAGGGTTTCGGCACGGCCGTACAGAGATTTGACCTTATCCCCCAGCATCCAGAGGATCAGGTCGACGCCGTGCACGCCCTGATTCATCAGCGCGCCGCCGCCGTCCAGCTCCCAGGTGCCGCGCCATCCGGCAGAGTTGTAGTAGGCTTGGTCACGGTAGTATTTCAGGTAGGCGTCCGCCAAAACGATCTTGCCGAACTTGCCTTCTTCAATGGCTTTTTTCACAGCAATGGCGACGGGCATCATCCGCCGCTGAAAAATGCACTGCATCTTGGTATGGTTCTGTTCCACGACCTTGATAACCTCGGCGATCTTTTCGGGGGTGATCTCCATGGGCTTTTCGCAGACAATGGCCTTACCCGCGTTGGAGGCTGCAATGCAGACCTCACCGTGGGTACCGCTAGGAACACAGACGCAAACGGCATCCACCTTGGGGTCAGCGAGGAGCTCATGATAGTCATAGTAGACTTTTTCCGCGCCGTGTTCAGCGGCAAATTTATCGGCCTTCTCCGGAATGATATCGCAGACGGCGTAGAGATGGCACTCCTCGGTCTGTTTCATGGCTTTGGCATGGGTTAAGGCGATGACGCCGCACCCGACGATAGCAAAATTCAACTGTTTCAACTGACTCATCCTTTCTGATCGGTCCGTTTTGGGTCCAGATCCATTGTAGCACAAGGCTGGAACAAAAAATTGACTTTTCTTTCGCGGGTATTGGCGGATTTTTCATTTTTCCCGCAGACGCTATGCGAAACTTGCGGGAATCGAAACGCCGGGTTGTAATCCGGTGGGAAGTATGCTACAATGGCTGCGAAGAAGGCCAGACAATCTGCGAAAACAAATCGTGGAAGCGCTTTCTATAAAATAGTCTTTATAAAAGGAGGATTTTATATGGAAAAGAAACGGTTTTACATCGGTGTAGACTGCGAGGGCGTCGCCTGTGCGGTGGGAATTCCCGGTCAAAATCTCGGAGACGGAGAGAACTACGCCTTCGCCGCACGTCAGGCGACCCGTGAGGCCGACGCGGCCGCCCGCGCCCTCTTCGACATGGGAGCGGAGGAGGTCATCGTCTGGGATAATCACCACTCCGGCGTCAATCTGGATTACGACCTGCTGGATCCACGCTGCAAAATCCTCCTAGGAAGCGGCCATCATGAGCGCTTTCCCCGGATCGACGAAAGTTTTGGCGGCGTGCTTTTCATCGGCTATCACGCCCGGGAAGGCAGCCGTCCTGCTGTCCTGGCCCACACCTATTCCTCAGCCGCCTATCACCGGTATTCCATCAACGGAACACCGGTGGGCGAGATGGAAATCGACGCGGCCTTTGCCGGAAAAGCCGGCGTGCCGGTGATCTTTGCCGCCTCTGACGATATCGGTGCGGCCCAGGCGCGGGAATCATTCCCCTGGGCGGAAACTGTCGCCACCAAGGAAGCTCTGTCCTGGACCTCCGCCATCAGCCTCCACCCCCAGGAGTCCTGTCGCCGCATCTACGAAGGGGTAAAAAAAGCCTGCTCCCGCCTCCCTGAGATGCAGCCGTTCACCTTTGCGGAGCCGCTGGAGGTTTCCATCTGCTTCAAGCGCCTGGACGCAGCCAACGCCGCTCAGCTCTACGACCGGGACCGGCAGCCCTTCCGTTTTGCAGACCCCTTTACCCGCGAAGGAACGATTTCGAAGTTGGAGGATTTGTTCAACTAAGCTAAAGCCAGCTGCCTTTTTCCGGGCATTCTGGAGCTTTTTCACCTTGCATTTCCAATGTTCACGGAGTATAATATGGGAGGAATATGAACAGGAAATGAAGGAATGAAAACCAATGGTGTCTTACAAACTTTTTCTTGACCTGGCGATTATCGTTGTCGCTGCCAAGCTTTTCGGACTTCTCGCCCGAAAGGCCCACGCCCCACAGGTCGTGGGGGAGATCATCGCCGGACTGATCATCGGCCCCAATGTGCTGGGGCTTGTCAGCCAGAGCGATTTTCTTGCTGAAATGGCGGAAATCGGCGTCATCCTGCTGATGTTTATGGCGGGACTGGAAACCAATCTGAAGGATCTGCTCCAAACAGGGCCTATCGCCTTTCTGATCGCCTGCTGCGGCGTGTTTATCCCCCTTGGGGGCGGATATCTTTTGTATTCTTGCTTTTACGGCTTTTCTGCGGTGGGAAGCGACGAGTTTTTCCGGGCGATCTTTATCGGCGTGATCCTGACGGCGACATCCGTGAGCATCACGGTTTCCGCGCTCCGGGAATTAGGCAAGCTCCGGGGCAAGGTAGGGACCACTATCATGGGGGCCGCGATCATCGACGACGTCATCGGAATCATTGTGCTGACCTTCGTTATCGGCTTTAAGGACCCTTCCGTCCAGCCGTCACGGGTCATGATCAACACCGTGCTTTTCTTTGTGTTTGCCATCGGAGTCGGCTTCATCTGTTATTTTCTTTTTAAGTTCTTTGAGAAAAAGCATCCGCACAGCCGCCGTGTCCCTATCATGGGCTTGGCTCTCTGCCTGGTCATGGCATACGCTGCCGAGGAGTTTTTCGGCATCGCCGATATCACCGGCGCCTATGTCGCGGGCATCATCCTGTGCAGCATCAAATCATCCGATTACATCGCTGAAAAAATGGATGTCAGTTCCTACATGCTGTTCGGACCGATCTTTTTCGCCAGCATCGGCCTGAAAACGGAGATCAAGGGGATGACTTGGGCGCTGGTGGGATTTTCCGTCGCTTTTATTCTGGTGGGCCTGATCACAAAAGTGATCGGATGCGGGCTCATGGCGCGGATCTGCCGGTTCAGTTTCCCGGATTCCCTGAAAATCGGCGTAGGGATGATGACCCGCGGCGAAGTGGCCCTGATCGTTTCACAGAAGGGGCTGGCCGTCGGGCTGATGGACCCGCTGTTCTTTACGTCGGTGATCCTGCTAATCATCGTCTCCTCCATTTCGACGCCGATCGTGCTCAAGCTTCTTTACAAAAAGCAGCCTTCGGCAGGCGATGCGCCTGATGAGCCTCTTTACGAACCCACTGACTGAACGTTCACCAAAACTTTCAAAAGACTGGCACGACTTTTCCTTTCCAAAAAGTTTTCCGGCTTTCAAAAAAATCGTAGACTTTCCGGCAATTCTGTGATACAATAGTTGAGAAGAATGTTGTTTAATTTTTAACAAAGAAAGGCATGGTAATTTCCATGATCCACACCCTCAAAAAGGACCGCATTGAAATCCGCGTGGACACCCTGGGCGCAGAACTGAAAAGTATCCGCTGCGATGGTTGGGAATATCTTTGGCAGGGCGACCCCGCCTACTGGACCGGGCAGTCTCCCATCCTCTTCCCGATTATCGGAGGGCTCCCGGACGGACGGTACACCTGGAAAGGAAAATCCTATGAGATGGGACCCCACGGATTCGCCCGGAAGATGGAGTTTGAGCTTGCTGGCCGGACGGACGACACCCTGACTTTTCGCATCACTGACAACAGCCATACTAGAGCGCAGTACCCCTTTTCCTTTGTGTTAGAGGTTTTCTATACCATTTCCGGGAACACGCTCCACGAAGGTTTCCGCGTGCAGAATACTGGGGAGGAAGAAATGCCCTTCTCCGTCGGCGGCCATCCGGGGTTCAACTGCCCGCTGGAGCCTGGAAAAGAGTTCACCGACTACTCTCTGCGGTTTGAAAAACCGGAGTCTCTTCTTCGCCGCATTAAACGCGACGGCCTTCTCTGCGGGGAATCTCAGGTCTTTCTGGACGACCGCGCAGAAAAGGAACTGACCCACGGCCTGTTTTATGACGATGCCGTTATTTTAAAGGATCTGGCCTCCAGGTGGGTGGAACTTTCCTCGGACGAAGGCGGCCGCAGCGTCCGCGTCGATTTCACTGGATTCCCGGATTTGGGGATCTGGTCCTGCCGGAATGACGGCCCCTACGTCTGCATCGAGCCCTGGTTCGGCGTAGACTCCACGAAAGGCGATTCCGGTGCTTTCGAAGAAAAGGAGGGACTCCGGCTCCTTTCCGCCGGGGATACCTTTGAAGCGTCTTTTGGCATCATTCTGGAATAACGCAAATTCCCCGAAAGCAGGATTGCTTCCGGGGAATTTTTATCGTCCAACATGCCGTTTGATCGCTTCAAATGACTCGTCGCTGATATCGTGTTCGATTTTGCAGGCGTCCGCTGACGCCGTTTCTTCAGAGACGCCCAGCCGCGTCAAAAATTCTGTCAGCATCTGGTGGCGCTCATAAATTTTACCGGCAATCTCCGCCCCCGTCTCGGTCAGCGTCAGAAAGCCCTCTTTGTCCATGATCACGTAGCCGCCCTGTTTTAAAATGCCGATGGCGCGGCTGACGCTGGGCTTGGAAACCCCCATATATTCACTGACGTCCACTGATCGGACCGCGTTGCTTTTCCGGGACAAAATCAGGATCGTCTCCAAATACATTTCGCCGGATTCCTGCAAATGCATAAAACTCCTCCTATCCCCTGCATTATTTCCAAGATACCATAAGATTATGAAATTTTCAAGCTGTTCAAACAGACAGGAAATATACACAAGCCAGAAGTTAGTATCCGCTAACATTTTTACAAAATGTCAAAAGTACTCACAAATAAAAAAACTTCCAGGAAAATCTCTTGACAAAAGAGAGAAAAGTGGCTATCCTTATAAATAGTTAGCTAATGCTAACTGCTATTTTAACTCTATAGATTAGCATATGCTAATTTAAGAAAGGAAGAACTATGATGCCGTTGACGCTCGCGAATGTTGGAGAAGAAAATACCATAAAAAAAGTCGGCGGGAAGCCGGATGTGAGAAAGCATCTGGAAAATCTCGGATTTGTTGCCGGCGGAAACGTCACAGTTATCACCACCTTGGGGGGAAGCGTCATCGTCAACGTCAAGGAAGCGCGTGTGGCAATCAGTCAGGAAATGGCGCAGAAAATCATGATTTGATAGGGTATCCAAACCGGTTAAAGGAGGACATACAGCATGAAAACACTCAGGCAGGCGAAGATCGGCGAGTCAATCAAGGTCGTCAAGCTTCATGGAGAAGGAGCTGTGAAGCGCCGCATCATGGATATGGGGATCACCAAAGGCGTTGATGTCCATGTCCGCAAGGTGGCGCCCCTTGGCGATCCGATCGAGGTCACGGTCCGGGGCTATGAGCTTTCCATCCGAAAAGCGGACGCAGATATGATCGAAGTGGAGTAAAGGGGACTCGCCCCTTATTTTTCGGACATAAAGTTAGCGATCGCTTACTTTCGACCCAAATCATGAAAGAGAGGATCCGAAACCATGGATTTGAAAATTGCTTTGGCGGGCAATCCGAACAGCGGCAAAACGACCCTATTCAACGCACTCACCGGTTCCAACCAATTTGTTGGAAACTGGCCCGGCGTCACGGTTGAAAAAAAGGAAGGAAAGCTGAAAAAGCACGACGGTGTTACGATCACCGACCTTCCCGGCATCTATTCCCTCTCCCCCTACACGCTGGAGGAAGTGGTGGCGCGAAACTATCTTATCGGAGAGCGGCCAGACGCCATCTTGAACATTGTAGACGGTACCAACTTGGAGCGGAACCTGTATCTGACCACTCAGCTGACCGAATTGGGCATTCCGGTTGTCATCGCCATCAACATGATGGACGTCGTCAAGAAAAACGGCGACAAAATCGATATCGCGGAACTTTCACGGGAGCTGGGATGCAAAATCGTTGAGATCTCGGCGCTGAAAGGAACTGGCATCATGGCAGCGGCAGAAGCGGCTGTCGAGGCCGCAAATTCCACTAAGACCGTTCCCATGCACACCTTCTCGGGAGCGGTGGAGCACGCCATCGCTCACATCGAGGAGGCCGCCCTCCACACAGTCCCAGCCGAACAGCAGCGCTGGTATGCCATCAAGCTTTTTGAACGGGACGAAAAGGTCCTCTCTCAGCTGAACCTGAGCCGGGAGGTGCTGGAGCACATTGAATCGGACATCAAGGCCGCTGAGGAAGAATGCGACGACGACGCGGAAAGCATCATCACCAATGAGCGCTACATTTATATTGCGTCGCTGATGAAAGGCTGCTACCGGAAAAAGAGCGCCGGGAAACTGACCACCTCCGACAAAATTGACAAGGTTGTGACCAACCGCTGGGCCGCACTCCCCATCTTCGCCGTAGTCATGTTCATCGTCTATTTTGTATCCGTCACGACAGTCGGCGGCTGGGCGACTGACTGGGCCAACGACGGAGTCTTCGGCGATGGCTGGCGCCTTTTCGGTATCGGTTCCTCAGCCTATTCCGAGGCGGTTGACTCATATGTGGAGCCTGGCATTGTGAAAGACGCTTTCCTTGAGGCTGCTGCAGAGGCCGGCGCTGTGGATGAGGAGCAATCTACGGATGAAGAAACCATCCTGATCATCGACAGGGCTGCAGATGTTACGACGACCGCTTATCTCTATGATGACAACGGAAATGTAGAAAAAGAGATTCCGGTTACATATGAGAGTTATCTGGAGGTGGCGGATATGGAGGAGCCGGATCCCGCTGAATACGGCGTCTGGATTCCCGGCATCCCGGTCCTTTTGGGCAACTGGCTGGAGAGCATCAACTGCGCCGAATGGCTGCAGGGACTGCTTCTGGACGGCATCGTCGGCGGCGTCGGAGCAGTACTCGGATTTGTACCCCAGATGCTGGTGCTCTTCCTCTTCCTGGCCTTTCTGGAAAGCTGCGGCTACATGGCCCGGATCGCCTTCGTCATGGACCGAATCTTCCGCAAATTCGGCCTCTCCGGTAAATCCTTTATCCCCATGCTCATCGGCACCGGCTGCGGAATTCCCGGTATCATGGCCAGCCGGACCATTGAAAACGAGCGCGACCGCCGGATGACCATCATGACCACCACCTTCATTCCCTGTGGCGCGAAGCTGCCCATCATTGCGCTGATTGCGGGCGCGCTGTTCGGCGGAGCCTGGTGGGTCGCACCCAGCGCCTACTTTGTCGGAATCGCGGCGATCATCCTCTCCGGCATCATGCTGAAGAAAACCAAGATGTTTGCAGGCGACCCCGCTCCCTTTGTTATGGAGCTTCCCGCCTACCACCTGCCCACCGTGGGCAACGTTCTGCGCAGTATGTGGGAACGCGCCTGGTCTTTTATCAAGAAGGCAGGCACCATTATCCTGCTATCGGCCATTATTCTCTGGTTCCTGCAGGGCTTCGGCTTTGAGGACGGCAGCTTCGGCATGGTCAGCGACCTGAATAACTCCATTCTCGCGGTCATCGGCGGTGCCATCGCCTGGATCTTCGCTCCTCTCGGCTGGGGCAACTGGCAGAGCGCGGTGGCTACTATCACCGGCCTGATTGCCAAGGAAAATGTTGTTGGCACCTTCGGCGTACTCTTCGGCGGCTTCGATGAGGTCGCGGAAAATGGCTGGCAGATCTGGACTAACATGCAGACGGTATTCACGCCTCTCTCCGCCTACTCCTTCCTGATTTTCAATCTGCTGTGTGCCCCCTGCTTTGCGGCCATGGGCGCCATTAAACGTGAAATGAACTCCGCCAAGTGGACCCTCTTCGCCATCGGCTATCAGTGCGTGTTCGCTTACGCGATTTCCCTGGTCGTATACCAACTGGGGATGCTCTTCACCGGTTCGGGCAGCGTCATCGGTTCTACCGCTGCTTTCGCCATTGTCGCCTTCATCGTCTTTATGCTGGTAAAGCCCTATCATGAATCCCAGCGGCTGACCGCCAAGATTCGCGTTCAATAATTTTTCAACATACTGAAAGGAGGAACCCTTATGTTTTCCTGGATCGCAGAAAATCTCGCTACCATTTTGATTTGTATCGTACTTCTGATTCTCATCGGGGCGATTCTCTTCGTCCTGGTGAGGAACCGCAGAAAAGGGAAAACCTCTTGCGGCTGCGGATGCTCAAATTGCCCCATGAACAGCAGCTGTCATTCAAAAAAGTAAGTTCTCTGCGCCTCCAATGGAGCACGGACTCTGCACCAGGCAGTTTCAAAAAGCGAAATACGAATATCTTCTCCCTGTTTCCATATATGAAAAGAAAGATCTGCGCCTTCGGGCGCTATCTTTCAACCGGTAAGTTATCTTACGCTAACTGAATTAAAAGGAGTTGACCGGATGAGCATTGTTATCATCGGCGGAAATGAATGCATGGAGCGGCAGTACAAAGATCTCTGCCAGGAATACCGCTGCAGTGCCAAGATCTTTACGCGAATGAACGGCGGGCTGAAAAACAAGATCGGAAACCCGGATCTGCTGGTCCTGTTCACGAATACCATGTCCCACAAAATGATGCGCTGCGCCCTAAGCGAAACCAAGGGGCAGGATACCATCATCGCAAGGTCCCATTCCAGTTCCATGGCGGCTCTAAAAAGCATTTTGGAAATCCACGCCGGATGAGGAGGAAAAGATGTCAGATGAATTGGTGATCCGACAGTGCTCCCCCCCACTCTGACCGGACTGAAAACAGGAAGCTTATTCACTGCTCCCTGCCCATCAGAAGCGGAGATGCGGGAGGATATCTGCAATCTCAACCGGATCCTAGTGCCCAGAAGGCTGCGGATTCTGCCCATGCGATATGCCAAAAAGCAATTTCTCGCTTCTTCGACAGGTTTCCACAATGCCAAGAAGTTGCGGAAAAGATGCCGGATCAAAATTTTGGTGAAAACTTGAACCTGCATAAAGTTGGCAGCGACAGCGAATTGTCGCGAGGGTGTTTACAACCGAGCGCGATCTTTTGTGGAAAGGAGGAGCAACGGTGTGAGTGCGCTCTGTTTTTTGATAAAATCGGAGCAAGCGATACACAGCTTGCTCCAACGTGGTGGTGCAACACAAACCAAAAACAAAAATCTTTTATTTTATCGGCGGATTCGCCATGGCACGGCGCCGGTATAGGCGTTCCCACTTCGAAAAAACGCCCTGCTGAGTAGTAGTTTTCTGTTTCCGTTGTGATGCATCCGCGAACAATCGTCAGTTATTTCTGTTGCATATTCAGACATGAGATTATCCAGAACAGGCATAAATCTCCCCCTGCGTGTCCAGAGCACATCCCATCCTTCACTGGTGTGCCATGCGTCAATACCAATAAACCTTACTTTCCCTAATGTCCGATACTCAAAATTTTCGCATACCAGTTTTACCCTGGAATCATTTTCCATTATAATACGTGACATGCTGAATCCTCCCCGAAAAATTAATAGTAAGTCGGCTAAATCACTTGAGTTTATCGCCACGTTTCTTCACAACCGATGGAGAGATACCGTGAAAACGAGTAAACGCTTTAGAAAAACTCTCTGATGTATTATATTGATACCACATAGCTATGTCGATAACTCTGTTGTCAGTAAGATATAAATCCCGTCTATAAAGAGTTAAAGGACGGTTTCGGATGTAACCTTCAATTGTTATATCAGTAACTAAATGAAAAATACGTTAAAAATTAGCTCCGGACATAAACATGTGATTGGCCGCATCCTCGATACTCATATCATAGTTAGATTGTTTTCAATATAGTGGATTGCTTTCGTTATACTCTGAATCCATTCCATATTTGTTTTTCCTTTTCTCAATTGTATATATTTATATCAAAAAAGTCATGTCAATAACAAAAACCCTGCCGAAAAATTAATTTCGACAGAGTTTTTAAAACTGGTCTGAGTGACTGGATTTGAACCAGCGGCCTCTACCACCCCAAGGTAGCGCGCTACCATCTGCGCCACACCCAGACGACTTGATTATTATAGCACAGATTCCGACAAAATGCAAGTGCTTTTTGAATTTTTCTTGACGCTATCCACCTAGCACAGAAGAGTCTACCTTTCCTTGCAGCCGGGCGCACCTTGCCTCATCAACCGCTTTTGCTTCTGCCATGGTCGCCAGGTTCTGCCCGACCATCAGCAGCAGATTCCCCATATAGGTGAGATATTCCACACTGCGGTTTTCCGCCAGTACCGTAGACAGAACCGCAGCGGCAACTACCAAATCCGATGCACAGCCCATGCCAATCCCTCCTCAGCGCAATATATGCGCCGCCTTGGGAAAAGGTCCATATCTTCGAGTTTTCGCGCATCTTCTCGCCGGTCAGAGGTCTTCGCCCCCGGCCACGCCTCCATTCCAATCGGACGCCGCCACCTCCGGGAGATCCCCGGGCCGGAAGCCATTTCCATGGATTTCGCCGCAGTCTGAAGCGATGATAAAGGCGCGATTGTCGATGCCTTCTGTCACTGTCTTCAACCGGTAATAATCCCGGCTGCGGATGGCGACGATCAACACGTTGCTGGGAAGTCCTGTATACGCGCCACGACCGTTGAGTACCGTCACACCCCGGTGGCACTCCAGAATGATCTGCCGGGCGATCTCCCGTCCCTTCCGGGAAATGATGAAGATCACTTTACCGCTTCCCTTCCGGTAAAGGACAAAATCCACCACCCGGGTGTAAAGGAATATGGTGATCCCTGCGTAAAGTACTGATTCGATCCGCCCGTAGACGAAGCCGGACATCAGGACGACGCAGACATCCACCAGCAGGATCAGCTGCCCCATCTGCATATCCGGCCGTTTGGACTGGACCAGCTTTGCCACGATGTCGCTGCCGCCGGTGGTAAAATCCCGCATAAAAACCAGTGCAAGCCCTACGCCCATGCAGACGCCCCCGAAAATGGCCCCTAGGATCATGTCCCCGCGATAGACTGGGAGGTGGACGAACACCAGATCCATAAAGACAGAGATCCATCCGATGGAAATCAGGGTCTTGACTGCAAATTTTTTGCCGACAAAGAAAAATGCCAGCAGCAGCAGCGGAATATTGATGGACATGGTCAGCACACCCATGGGAATTCCTGTCAGCGCATTGATCATAGTGGAAATGCCGCTGACCCCACCCGGCGCGATCTCATTGGGAGCGGTAAAACAGTAGATCCCGCCGGCATACAAAAAAGTCCCCGGTAATAAATGCAGCGCGTCCAGCGCCAATTCTTTCCCCTTGCTCTTCAGCACAAACGTCACCTTTTCCGCGGTTTTCCGCCGGACGTCGCGCCACCGGAACCCGCTAATGGATTAGGTTTTTCATGAGGACGGAGGCGTCGGGCTCGAAGTTCCCGTGCTCCCTGGCAGTGGACTCTGTAAAACTGGTTACCCCAGGCTGTTTTTTGCGGCTGTCATAGATCAGGTACGGCACCGGCTCCGGCGAATGGGTCTTGATGGCCAGCGGGGTCGGGTGGTCAGGAAGCAGAAGGATACGGTAATCCCCCTGGGCCTCCAGCGCCTTGCGGATCGGTCCGAGAATCTTTGCGTCAATCAGTTCGATTGCGCGAACTTTGTTGGCTGCTTCACCGCGGTGACCGCACTCATCCGGGGCCTCCACATGGACATAGACCAGGTCCTGGCCGCGGGCAAAGGCATCGATGGCTGCCTGAGCCTTTCCCTCAAAGTTGGTGTCAATGTAGCCGGTAGCTCCGGGCACGTCGAGGACTTCCATTTCCGCCAGCACGCCGATCCCCTTGATCAGATCCACCGCAGAGATCACGCTGGCCTTCAGTCCATACAGACCGGCAAAGGGTTTCAGAACCGCCTTCCGGCCCTGTCCCCAGAGCCACATGGAATTGGCCGGACGCTTCCCTTCTGCAACTCTCTTCCGGTTTACCGGATGATCCTTGAGCAGGCCATAGCTCTTTTCCATCAGTTCCAGGAGGAGCCCCGCTTTATCGGGATCCGGCAGATATTCGGTGATCCTCCGCCCGGAAATATCGTGAGGAGGGGTCAGCTCGCCGATGTCCTCCGCCGCATTTTTCCATACCAGGCAGTGACGATAGCTGACGCCGGGGTAAAGCCGGACGCCATCTGGGAGCCTCTCTGCCAAATAATGGATCAGTTCGGCTGCCTCTGCCGTGGAAATATCCCCGGCGCAGTAGTCCACCATGGTTTTGCTGGAGTAATCCGCCTCGTCGCTGAGGGTCACCAGATTGCAGCGAATGGCATATTCGTCCGGCGCCAAGTCAATGCCGATGCTGGCAGCCTCCAACGGGGAACGTCCGGTATAACAGTCTGCTGGGTGATAACCCAGAGCAGAGAGATTTGCCACATCGCTGCCCGGCTTCATACCGTCCGGGACGGTCTTAGCAGTCCCGACCAGGGCATTCCTGGCCAGCGCGTCCATATTCGGCTTATCAGCCACCTCCATGGGGGTTTTTCCGTCCAGTTCCGGAACGGGGGTATCCGCCATGCCGTCACAAAGCAGTACCAGATATTTCATGAATCCACCTCATAAAAAATCCATTCCCTATTATAGCAGATTCCAATCTGTACGTCAACAAAAATCACAACGTTTATTTTTTGCAAAATTCGCGCACACTTTTTAAATTTGTTCTGCTATTTCAGAATGAATTATCGTTTTTGTTTTTCATTCAAATACACTCGTATTTGAATAAGAAACGATGGTTTCATCATAACACAATGCAAAAAAATTGTCAATCCATGGCCGAATACAAAACGCGGTGCGATTTTGAAAATCGCACCGCGTTTTCTCTCATTTCAAAAAAGGCGCAATCGCCGCGAAAATAATGAGGACGATTCCGAGAATCACCAGCATCATTGCGCCGCCTTTTTTCTCCTTATGGCTGCACCAACCGCTGAATATGCTCTGCACGCCCACCAGCGCCATTGCAATGGGGACGCCTACTATCGGCGGCATCACTCGGGTCAGGCTGAGGATGCAAAGCACGATAATCGCAGCCGACAAGAACATCCGCAAGATGTTTCCCTGCAAGGGTGTCATAGCTTTTTTCCTTCCTCAGTCCAGGCGGTGGATGCAGTGGGTGGGACATCCCTCCACACAAGCGCCGCAATTGGTGCACTTGTCGTGATCGACAGAAGCGTGGTTGTCCTTAACATGAATGGCGTCGCTGGGACAGAGGCGTTCACACTTTTTGCAGGCGATGCAACCGTTTTTACAGATGGCCAACGTCGCTTTGGTGTTGAAAACGCTGGAGCAGACGACCTCCACGGTCTGATCTTCCGCGAATGTTTCGATCAGGCCGTTGGGGCATGCCTTGACACAGAGCCCGCAGCCGGTGCAGAGCTGGCGGTTGACTACGGCCACTCCGTCGGAAACCGTAATCGCGCCGTAGGGACAGACCTTTGCACAGTCTCCGAATCCCAGGCACCCGGAGGTGCAGGTGCTGCGGCCGCTGTAGAGGACATTGCAGGCCGAGCATGTCGGCTCACCGGTGTAAACGTACTTATCCGACGTAGCCTGACAGTTGCCGTTGCAGCGGACCGTGGCTTTTTTAGCGGCGACCGCTTCGGCAGCGACTCCCATGATCGCGCTGACCTTTTCCGCAACAGCTTGGCCGCCGGGGATGCAGGCATTCGTCTTGGCGCCTTTGGCCACGGCCTCTGCATAGGCGTCACAGCCCGCGTATCCGCAGGCGCCGCAGTTGGCACCGGGAAGCACTTCCCTCACCTGAACGGCACGCTCGTCCTGCTTCACCGCAAATACCCGGGAGAACACCGTCAGCAGGATTCCCGCCAGCAAGCCAAGACCCACAAAGAGCAGAATCGGAACCAGATATTCCATTTTTTCATCCTTCCTTTCCGGGCTTAGCCAAAGAGGTTTTCCACGATGCCGCCAAATCCCATAAAGGAGGCCGCAACGATGCCCGCCGCTACCAGCGCCGCAGGAACGCCCTTAAACATCTTGGGAACGTCAGCCCGGTCGATCCGCTCCCGCACGCCGGAGAAGAGCAGTAACGCAACCATAAAACCAAGGCCCGCTCCCAGGGCATTGAACAGCGACTGTGCGAAATTGTAATCTGCATCGATATTGAGGATGGTGACACCCAAAACGGCGCAGTTGGTGGTGATCAGCGGCAGATAGATCCCCAGGGATTTGTACAGCGGAGGCATAAATCGTTTGATAAGGATCTCTACCAGCTGGACAAACAGCGCAATGACCAAAATGAAGGCCAGAGTTTTCAGGTAACCCAGATCCCACGCGCCACTTTCCGGCGCGAGAATGTACCGATTGATTGGCCAGGTCAGGGCGGTGGACATGACCATGACAAAGGTGACCGCGACGCTCATGCCGAAAGCGGAACTGGTCTTTTTTGAAACGCCAATAAAGGGGCAGATGCCCATAAATTTGGACAGGACAAAATTGTCGACCAAAACGGCGCTGAAAAGAATGATGAGATATTCTTTCATTTACTTGACCTCCCCTTCCGTTTCAGCAGGACTGGCGCAATGCCCGCCGCAGCCCGCACGGCTGGGACAGTTTTCACAGCCCATCTTCTTTTTGGAGATCTGATAGTGACTCAGCCGGTTGACGACGGCCACCAACAGGCCGAACACCATGAACCCGCCTGCCGGCATGGTAAAGAGCTTCACAGGCTCCAGAACGCCGAGAGTCAGATCGATGCCGAACCAGCTCCCAGAACCGAGGATTTCCCGAATCGAACCCATCAGCACCAGCGCCAGGGTGAAGCCAACGCCCATTCCAAGGGCATCCGCCGCCGTCCGGGCAACGGAATTTTTGCTGGCAAAGGCCTCTGCACGGCCGAGAATGATGCAGTTTACCGTGATGAGCGACAGGAAGACCCCCAGAGTGCTGTAAAGTTCCGGAACATAGACCTGGAGCAGAAAGCTGACCAGCGTCACGAATCCCGCGATGATCACAATATAAGCGGGCAGCCGGACCTGATCCGGAATCACTTTTTTCAGGAGAGAAATCACCACACAGGACCCCAACAGCACGAATGTCGTGGCGATCCCCATGCCCAGGCCGTTCACCGCCTGAGTCGTCATGGCAAGAGTCGGACAGGTGCCCAGCAGCATCACTAGCGTGGGATTTTCCTTAATAATGCCCTTTGTAAATTCTTTCAACCAGCTCATTCGCCCAGCACCTCTCCTTTCAGTTGTTCAAAGAGCTCAAACGCGTGCTTCGCACCGTTGATCAGACCGGTGGAGGTCTTGGTCGCACCAGCGACGGTGTCCACCGTAAAGCTGTCCGCAGGCTGTCCTGCAAACCGGCTCAGATATTCCGCGTCCGTCGCTACCTTATCGCCGATGCCGGGGGTCTCGCTTTGAGCGATTACGTGGATGCCGCGCATGACCCCGCCGTTGTCGAAACCGTACATCACGGTCATCCCGTCGGAATTATAGCCCTTGGTGACCAGAACGATAGCCATGCCAGTCCCGTTCTGCGCTTTGTAGGCAGAATGGAAGCTTTCGTCCTCCGTCGAAACCTTGACTTGCTTGAGTTCGTCAGCCTCCGGCAGAGCAGTGGCGGCGAATTCCGCCAGCTGCTCGGAGGAGTAGCCCGCATTGGCCAGTTCCGCTACTCCGGCCAGGTTATAAGTCAGCGCCAGCGCGCCGGAAATCACCAGGCAGATGATCACCAGCACAAACGTGGGCCGGATCAGTTCCCAGGTTTTACGCATGCTTCTCCACCTTCTTTCCTCCCAGCGGCTTATGGGCAAAGGCCTTGTCGATCTGGGGCGTCAGGATATTCATCAGCAGGATGGCAAAGGATACGCCTTCCGGGTAGCTGCCGTATCTGCGGATCAGCACGGTAATAATGCCGCAGCCCAGACCAAACACCACTTTCCCCCAATTGGTCGTGGGGGTCGTCGCGTAGTCCGTCGCCATAAAGATTGCCCCAAGCATCAGGCCGCCGGACAGGATCTGGGCCACCGGATTCATGCCCAAGGCGCCGCTGAACAAAAACACCGTTCCGATGAAAACCAGGGGCGTAATGGGCTTGATCACCCGGCGGATCACCAGGTAGAGCCCGCCCAGCAACAGGGCCGCAGCGCTGACCTCTCCGATGGCGCAGGATGCCTTAACACCCAGAAACATCTGAAGAAGTGTCGGAACATCTCCGCCGTTGGCCAGCTGGACCAGCGGCGTGGCGGAGGCAATGGCGTCCACCCCGTCATAGCCCAGCGGAATGCTGCGGTTGGTGAGGTATCCGGAAAAGGACATCAACAACAGGATGCGCGCCGCGATGGCGGGATTTGCGAAATTCTGGCCAATGCCGCCGAAGAGCTGCTTGACCACTGCGATGGCAAAAAAGCAGCCGATCATCGCCACCCACAGCGGCACGGTAACCGGCAGGTTCATGGCCAGCAGCATGCCGGTGACCACCGCGCTCAAATCGCCGATGGTCTGCTCACGCTTCATGGCGATGCGGCAAAGGTACTCGATGAGCACGCAGGAGCCGACACAGACGGCGGCTACCAGCAGCGCCCGCCACCCGAAAATTACGATGGAAACGATCAGGGCGGGGCAAAGGGCGATGATCACGTCGAGCATGATCTTCCGGGTCGTTCTCCCGCTCCGGATGTGGGGCGAGGGTGATACAATGTAGGAACTCATGTGGTTACTTCTCTCCTTTTCCCCTATTTCTTGCGCCGCAGCAAAGCCTTGGCAAGCTGATTTTTCTGGGCCAGGTTCCGTTTAGCGGGACAGACGTAGGTGCAGCTACCGCAGTTGATGCACAGGTTGACCTTCAGTCGTTCCAGAGTTTCCCGGTCCTCGATATCATAGGCCTTTTCCAGGCTCGCCGGCATGAGGTTGACGGGACAGACGTCTACACACCGGCCGCAACGGATGCAGGCCGTGGTCCGGGGTGCAGCTGCCTCGTGCTCGTCGAAAAGGACAATGGCGTTGTTGTTTTTGATGATGGGCGTGTCCAAATTTTCCATGGCCATTCCCATCATCGGGCCGCCCATCAGCGCCTTTTTCACCCGGCTCTTATCGATTCCGGCAAAGTCCAGCAGATATTCCACCGAGGTCCCAATGGGGACGCGAACATTCATGGGGTTCTCCACAAAGTTGCCGTCCACTGTGACCCGCTTATGAGTCAGCGGCATCCCGGTCCGGAGATAGCGGCTAAGATTGGCGACGGTGGTGACATTCATGACCACGACGCCCTTATCCGCCGGAAGTTCCCCCTCTTCGATGATGCGGCCGGTAGTGTTGTAGATGATGACCTTTTCCGCGCCCTGGGGGTAAATGCTCTTAAGCGCCTCCACCCGGATGCCGGTCCCTTCGGCCTTTTTGTTGAGGAGGGCGATGGCCTCCGGCTTGTTGTCCTCAATCCCAATGTAGGCGCAGCTGATATTTAGGCAGCGCATCACGGTCTGAACGCCCTCGAGGATATCGTCGGGATATTCCATCATTTCCCGGTAGTCGGAAGTGATGTACGGCTCGCATTCTGCGGCGTTGATGACCAGCACGTCCAGCCGGTCCACATCCTTGTAGCCCAGCTTGATATGGGTCGGGAAGCCTGCGCCGCCAAGACCCGCCAGGCCGGCGTCCCGCGCTGCCTGGACCAGCTCTGCTTGATTGCTGATGGTGCGGGGGCCGCATTCAATGGGCGTCTGATGGCCGTCGGTTTCGATGACCACACGTTTGGCAGGTGCGCCTCCGGAGGTGACGTAGTCCTCCAAAGCCGTGACCGTCCCGGACACTGAGCTGTGTACCGGCACTGAAAACGCCTGCTCGCTGTCGCCGATCAGCTGGCCGACCCGCACGGTGTCCCCCATCTTGACCGTGGGGGTGCAGGGTGCCCCCATGTGCTGCAGCATGGGGATCTTAACTGTTTTGGGAAGAGGGATATCCACTGTCTGCGCGTTTTGGGAGTTTTTGAAGTGAAGCAGCTTCAATCCGTTGAGCTTGAGCATTTCATCCATCCTTTCCGGAATGTTTTTCGAAGTTTGCGGGAGCCGCGGCCACCCGCTGGAGAGCGGGCATCACGGCCCGGAGAAGTGCAGCCGTCACACATCCCATCAGGACGCCGGCGGCAAGCAGAACCGGCAGATAATAGAAAACCGCCGCACTCTTCAAAAGGACTGCGGCCATGCAGAGTTGACCGATATTGTGGAAAACCGCGCCGGTCACACTGACAGGAAAATACCGCCCACGCCCCCCGAGGATCCGCCGAGCCACCAGCATGGCCAGCAGCGACAGGAATCCTCCCGCCAGGCTGAGGGCGCCGGCGGTTATGCCCCGGGTCAGAAGGACAAACCCGGATTTTAATATCGCAATGCAGAATGCTTCCCCTGCACCGAGATAAAACAGGCAGTAAATCGTTACAAGGTTCGATAGGCCGAGCTTGACTCCCGGCGGCAGCATGGGCAGCGCGGGAATAAGGTTCTCCGCCAGATTCAGCGCCACGGCCAGAGCCAGCAGAAGGCCCATGGAAGCTGCCCTGCGCGCCGCGGCGGCAGCCGGCCTGCGATCAGCCCGCAACAGCATCCGCCTCCCCTTTTTCTGGACCGGCGATAACCGTAACCACGGTTTTTCTGGGCAGACAGGCCGCTGTTTCCCCCACCCGCGACAGGTATCCCGCCCGCTGACAGATTTTATCCGGACAAGTGGCGTCAACAAAGGCGATGGCGCCGTCCCGAATCTGAAAACGAACCGTGGGGTCCTGTTCCAACGCGAATTCCCGGTCCTGGTCCAGCCGCACTGTCATAACAACCTCCCCGTCGTAAGTAATCCGCGCCATCGCGCCTTCCGGTCGGAGAAACAGCCAGCACAGCAGAAAAACCGCCGCCAAAACCGCGCCGCTTGCGGCAAACCACCAGCGCCGCCTTGAAGGTTTTTCAATCATACTGCCTCCCCTGCCGTCCCGCGCTAGGACGCAAACGTATAACCTGATTCTTCTTTTAAAGTAAAGCGTTCCTTCAGATCATCGGAAATCAAAATTGTCCCATCCGTTTTCACGGCAACCACACTGAATTCCGCGCGGTTGAGATTTTCTTCGAGCACTTCGCTGCCCAACATATACAGCGTGGTGGACAAATAGTCCGCCAGCAGGCCGTCCCCGCTCACTGCTGTCACGCTGAGCAGATCCGTTTCCACCGGATAACCGGTCCGGGGATCCAAAATGTGTTCGTAGCGCTTGCCGTCCTGCTCAAAATAGCGCTCATAGCCGCCGGAGGTCGCAATGATCCGTTCTTCCCCGCTGAGCACGCCGAAGATATCGTTAGAGCCGCCATTGGGATCCCGCAGGCCGATTTGGAACGGCTTTCCGTCAGAGTGGGTTCCTACTGTGACCACAGTCCCTCCCAAGGATATCAGCGCGCCAGTCACGTTTGCCTCTTCATAGACATCCCGGCATTTTTCGGCAGCATACCCTTTAACAACCGCGCCGAGATCCATGGAAATGCCCGGACGCGGCATAAAGACCGTATGGGCTGCCTCATCCAAGTCAACCTGGTCATATCCGATGTAGCTGAGCGCATTGCTGATTTCATCCGCACTGGGGACCTTGGGGTTTTCGGAGGTGATACCCCATAGTTTTACCAGAGGCGCGATAGTTATGTCAAAAATCCCGCCGGAAGCAGCAGAAAGCTCCAGACTGCGCCGGATCACCCCAAAGGTTTCCTCTGAAACCTCCACCGCCGCGATACCTGCGCCGGCATTCACCTTGCCGATCTCCGAATCCGGAAGATAATTGGAAAAGACCCGCTCCATATCCTGAAGAAGCTGGTTGACCGCAAGGACCGTATTCTCTCCATCCTCTCCATAAACGCGCTGGGTTATGAAGGTATCCATGAGGAATTCTTCACCTGTATAAACAATCTCCTGCTGGGGGACACTAGAAGCGGCGAGCCGCTGTTCCTCCTGCCGCTGGACAAGCAGCCAGATCAGCGCCCCAGCCGCCAGAAGCGCCAGCGCCAGCAATACAATCCGGGATTTCCGAATGGGAATGCCCCCTTTCCGTTCATTAAAATTCCGTTTTGTCAACAAACCTAGTACCATGATATTATTTTTTCACTATTTTGTCAAGGTTATCCCCCAAGACTAAGGAAATAATGCAGCAGCCCGTTCCTGCTAAGTATTTTGGGAAAAGACTTGCTTTTTCAATACAATTTTGATACAATTGATTCTAAAATAATAAATATTTATTTTTGACTGTGCTCCACAAGCGGATGGAAACTATTTCCTCCTGCTTCGGACGCAAACTATGAAAGGATGATTTTATAATGAAGAAAGTTTTGATTTCTCTGCTTGCAACCATCGCAGCCGCTGCGCTCTTTACCGGCTGCCAGGATTCCGGCTCTTATAAAGACGGCACCTACAAGGCTCAGTACAAGAATCCCGACGATCACGGCTGGACGGAATATGTCACTGTAACCGTGTCCGGCGGGAAATTCACTGCCGTCGAGTTCGACTCCCTCAATGAAGACGGCCAAAAAAAGACCGAGGATGAGGAATACAAAGCGGCATACACCGGCGCAGGCTACGAAACCTATCCCGCGGATTATACTCAGAAACTGGAGGACAGCCTTCTCTCTAAGCAGAATCCGGACGATGTCGACGCGGTTGCCGGGGCTACCAACTCCAGCGCGAGCTTTAAGGAACTTGTGAAAAAACTGGAAAGCCGAATGAAGAAGGGCGATACCTCCACTTTGATCGTTGATAATTCCAAGTAAGCGTCTTTTTAGATCTCTTCAAAAAAGCAAGAAATACTCTTGACTTTTGGCAATAAATAGAGTATTTTTAAAGAAATTTTGTCAACGAGGTGTCCATTCATGCTTTTGAAGAAAAACAGCACCATCCTTTTCCAAGGTGACAGCATCACCGACGCGGGGCGTACCGGTTCCCCTGATCCAGCTGCGAGCCTGGGCGGCGGCTACCCATACTTCATTGCCAGTCTGCTGAGTGCTGCGCACCCGGACTGGAACCTTTCCTTTGTAAATCGGGGCGTTTCCGGAAACCGGACTCTGGAAATGTCCGCCCGCTGGAAAGAGGACTGCCTGGACCTGAAGCCCGCCCTTCTTTCCGTTCTTATTGGCATCAACGATACGTGGCGGCGCTATGACGCCAATGATCCGACTTCCACAGAGGATTACTACAGCCGGCTGACTGCTATGCTGCGGACGGCAAAAGAGGCGGATCCGGAGCTGAAGATCCTGCTCATCGAGCCGTTTCTGCTCCATGTCAACGCAGAACGGGAAGCCTTCCGGGAGGACCTGAATCCGAAGATCATGGCCTGCCGCCAGGCTGCCATGGAACTGGCTGACGCCTATCTTCCCATGGACGGGATCTTCGCGGCTGCCTGCCTCCACCAAAAACCGGCTTTCTGGTCGGCGGACGGTGTTCACCCCACCCCGGCCGGACATGCGCTGATCGCTCAAAAATGGATCGAACTGGCCCTCCAATAATCCTCAAAACATTCAGGCTGTGGAATGGAACACTCCGTTCCACAGTTTTTTTGCACAAAAATACTATAGAAAACTGCTGTATGTGTAAAATGCATGACGGAAATATCTTGTGCGCGTAAAAATTATGCAAGGTTCTGTACTTTTCTTAAGATTTTCAAAAGAACATAAATTGTTCACAAACATCTGGTATGCTCTTGGGTACAAGGACTTGGAAAGGGGTTTTCCTTTTTCACTTGATTCCAGCTTTTGTAGAAATGCCGCTTTATTCCAACACCTTACGAGAGCAGAGGGGATGTCTATGAACCGACTAATCAGCCGGCTGAAACAACGCCGCTTTTTCCAATCAAAAACTACCGCCATATGGCTGACCGCGCTTTATCCGATCGCGCTGTACTGTTTTGCAGAATTAGGCCAAATGCAGAGTCTTTCTGAGATTTTGGCCTTTACTTGGAGCCGTTTCCGCGTCACTATTTTCGGCTGTCTGCTGGTGGCTGCCGTCTTCTGGACGCTGAACTTTCTTTTTCGCCGAGTGTGGATCGGCGCGGCCGTGACTGGCACCCTATTTATGACTATTTCCATAGTAGAATACCACAAATATTTCGTCACCGGATGTCACTTGCTGTTCAGCGACCTGGCTTTCGTCAAAGGAATCGCCGACGTATCAAAGTTTGCTCGAATCCGGTTTAATCCATTGCTTTTCCTTCTGTTCACGCTGACGACCCTTTACGTTATCTGTATCTGGCTGACCGGGCTGCGGCTGAAAGGATCTCTGCCCAATCGTGCTTCCCTGGCAGCAGTCGTGGGCGGAGTCACGGCTATGGCCATCATCGTCCCAGCCTTTTTCGCGCCGGTTTGCACGGTTTTTGGCATTGATAGTACCCCGACTTACAACACGTATGACGATGACGAACGCTTTGCCAACAATAATCTCATCACCAATTTTACTGTTTCCATCAATCAGACCCTGACCAGTACCGTTCAGGAGCCGGAGGAGTATTCCCAGGAAGCCATCGATGAGCTTCTGGTAGCGGTAGATGGTGAACCGGTTTCGGTTAAGCCGAATATCATCTACATCATGTCCGAATCCTACGGCGATTTCCGCCGCCTTGGGGCAGTCGAAAATGGCGATCAGATTTACGCCGCCTTTGACGAAATCCTGGCTGAAAGTGCCCACGGTACCAGTGTAGTCCCCACTTACGGAAACGGCACCGTCCGTACGGAATTTGAGTTGATGTTCGGCCTGCCGGTGAAATCCCTGAACAATGCCGGTATTCCCCACCAGCTGCTCAAATCCGGAGTGGAACAGGACACCTTCGCCAACATGTACAAATCCCAAGGCTACAACACGACCTACATCCACCCCTACCGCTCTAATTTTTACGATAGGGAAGAGGTTTACAGCGAATACGGCTTCGATCAGATGCTGTTTATGGATGATCTCACTGTCGAGGTGAATAACTACCGCGATTTCATCGATGACGATACCGCTTTCCGCCAGGCAGAGGCCGTACTGAAGGCCACCGATGGCCCAGATTACATCCACATCACCACCATGCAGAACCACCAGCCTTACTTAGACGATCAGGGCGAAGAAGTCAAAAATTATTTTGATGGGATCCAAACCTCCAATGAAGCGCTGCGAGAATTCACCAACTTCTTAAAGTCCTTTGATGAACCAACGATCCTCGTCTTTACTGGCGACCACTTCCCTTTCTTCACACCTGAGTGCAACTATTACCGCGATATGGGCATCACCGTTGACAACTGCGAAAAGCTTTACGAAAAGACCTGGCTGGTGTGGAACAACTATGATTTGGATACTTCCTCGCTTCCGGAGAAAACCTTTTCTACCTTCTATCTTCCCCACTTGGTCTATCAGCTGGCCGGATTTGAAAGTCCCTTTGTCGACACCGTCCTGAAGGAAATGAAAACCCGTCCCATCTATTCCATAGCGGTGAACCCTTCCACTAATTCCGAACTGCTGGACCTCCTGACCTACGACCGGACCATGGGTAACAGCTACTCTGAACCAGAGCATGCCAGCATGAACATCGACGACTGAAAAACCCCCGGATTCCGCTAGGGATCCGGGGGTTCCCATTTACAGCAATTCCTTCAGCCCTTGAACCGCCGCGTCGAAGGCGTCCCGCTGAGTTGGATACGCAAACTCGCCAACCTTCGTCTTCTCCCCATTTTCCAGTGCCTCCAGTCCCTTAAAAACGCTTAAATGCGGCTCCAGGGTCAGCACCTCGCCGCCAATTTTTTCATAGCGGCGGAGCAGTTCGGGAATCTGCCCGTTTCCCTTTCCTGCCGGAACCACTGTACCGTCGTCCCGGACGTCCTTGATGTGCATATAGCAGAGGTACGGCTCCAGGAGTTCCCAGGCGCGGAGAGTGTCCTCGCCGCATTGCAGGAAGTTCGCCGGGTCGTAGACAGCTTTAATGGCCGGAAAATTCCGGAGAATGTCCAGGCAGCGATCCGCGGTATCGCCGTAAATGCCTTTTTCGTTTTCATGGCAGAGCAGCACGCCGCTTCCCTGCGCGGCGGCGCAGAACTGATGCAGCCGCTCAAACACGATATCCCGGCAGTACTGTGCCTCCCCCTTGGGGCAGAAAAAGCTGAACATCCGGATGTTGCCGGCGCCCAGGATATGAGCCAGCTCCAGTGTGTGCTTAAAAACATCCAGGTGTGGTGCAAACTCGTCGCCAACGCTGATTTTCCCCAGGGGGGAGCCGATGCTCCACACAGAGATTCCTGCATCATCCAGCTGTTTTTTCAGCTCTTTCGCCTCGCCCTCTGTCAGGGCAGTAACGTTTTTCTCCCCGACGCCGCGCAGCTCAATACTGGGAATTCCATTTTCATGGAGGGCGTCAATTTGGGCGCTGACTTCCGCGCCCGCTTCATCGGCAAAAGCCGCTAATGTAAATTGTTTCATGCTGTCCGCTCCTTATGCAAGATAGGCTTTCAGATTGCCATAGAATACCCCGGAAACCAGTGCCAGCGCGTTTTCGTCATCCGCAAACTCCCCGTCTTCGATCCATCCGCCGACCACTGAGCAGAAGATCCGCCGGAAATAGTCATGCCGCGCATAGGAAAGGAAGCTCCGGGAATCGGTGAGCATTCCCAAGAAGGTGCTCAGGTCTCCGACCTGAGCAATCGTCTCGATTTGATCGATGATTCCCTGCTTATGGTCGCAGAACCACCAGGCCGCGCCGCAGATGACCCCCCGGAAGCTCCCGGCAATGGTCGCCAGCGCGGGGCACGCGCCGCCGTTGAGAGAATAGAGGATCGTCCGGGGCAGGCTGTTCTCCTGGTCGCAGCGGTCCAGAATGGTGCAGATAGAATCCACAGGGATTGTGTCGCCGATGGTATCCACGCCACAGTCCGGCCCCAGCGCCCGGAACAGCCGGGTGTTGGCGTTCCGCTTGGAAGCGATGTGCCACTGCATGACCAGGCTGCGCTTTTTGTACTCCCCGGCCAGCCAGACGTAGCAGTACCCTAGGAAGCGGTCGTAAGCTTCGGCACACACGCTCTTGCCCTGCATCGCCGCAGCAAAAGCCCCCGCCGCTTCTTCTTCCGTTCCCACCGTGCTGGGAAACGCCTCGATGCCCACGTCGGTAAACCGGCACCCCATGGAGCAAAAGAAGTCCAGCCGCTTCTCCACCGCCTTTT
>CAJMLQ010000026.1 GCA_905214265.1 uncultured bacterium | reverse complement strand
CTGGATTCCATCGATACCGTTTTCAAAAAGGGAGAAGCCATGGTCAAGCTCCCGGCGGAGTTCCTGGATACGGAAAACAAATTAAACGCCATCCGCAACGAAAATATCCGCAACGAGCAGCTCGCCAAAGAAGCGGAACAGCGGAAAAACGATCTGGTGGTCTACCTGGCCCACGACCTGAAAACCCCCTTGACTTCCGTTATCGGCTATCTGACCCTGCTGCGGGACGAGCCCCAGATCAGCGGGGAGCTCCGGGCCAAATACCTGGAGATCGCCCTGGACAAGGCCCAGCGGCTGGAGGATCTCATCAACGAATTCTTCGATATCACCCGCTTCAATCTGCAAAACATCCATTTGGAAAAGAGCGAGATCCCCCTGGACGTTATGCTCCAGCAGCTGGCGGACGAGTTTTACCCCACCCTTTCCTCTCAAAACCTTTGTTGTGAGGTCACAGCTCAGCCGGGGGTCATCGTCCTGGCGGACCCGGACAAGCTCGCCCGGGTATTTGACAACCTTCTGCGCAACGCGGCGGCCTACAGCAGTCCGGAAACCACCATCCGCGTCGGGATGCGTCGGATCGAGGGCGGTCGGGCAGTTGTGGTCTTTGAAAACCGCGGCCAGGTGATCCCGCCCCATAAGCTCAACACGATCTTTGAGAAATTTTATCGCCTGGACAGCGCCCGTTCCAGCCGGACCGGCGGCGCCGGTCTGGGTCTTGCCATCGCTAAGGAGATCGTCGAGCTCCACGGCGGGGAGATTCGGGTGACCAGTGACGAGGAGGCGACCCGGTTTTTCGTCATCCTCCCGGCAGAACCGGAAAAAGCGCCGGAGGTTCCGTAGGCATGACGCTGGAAAAGACGGCAGAGGGCTTGCAAACCCCCGGCGGATATAGTATACTGGTTCCAGAGGTGATGCGGAGTGCTGGGAATTCTGGAATGTGCGGCCTATGCGCTGATGCCGGGTCTGCTGGGCTGGCTTTGGGAGCTTTCGATCGGGGTGAACGGCTTTTTGTCCACCCTTGTGACTCTCGTGACGCTGGCAGCCTGGTATTGGGCGGGCTGGCGGTACAGCCGCCAGGTTTCCAACCCTGCTGCGGCACTGCTTCTAGGGAACAGCATCGGCCTGCTCTCCCTGGCTGTTTATCTGTGGCAGGAGTACGGCGTGACTGTGAAGACGGTCTGGTTGCAGGCCCTGTCCCAGAAATTCGCCGCTTCTCTTACCATGATTTCCGTGCGCCTGGTGATGCGGTTCAGCCCTGTAGTGGACGGCGTTACCCAGGTTTCCAACACTGCCCTCCAGGTGGTGGGTTTTATCCTGATGGCGGCGCTTTTCGCCATCGGCTATTTCAGCGGTCGCCAGCGGGCGCGGCTGATACAGGAAAAATAGCAGAACACGGCTGCACCGCAAAGCGGTACAGCCGTGTTCTGCGCCTTTTGAAAGAGTTTGGAACCGGTCGTATGGCTGCGGTATCCTATGAGAAATTTGGAGGAAGCACTATGGGAATTTTTGAAACCGTTCCCCACAACGTGGAATTCTGTGTCGTCGGCGGCGGGCTTTCCGGGCTGTCCGCCGCCTTGTCCGCCGCCCGCCACGGACGGAAGACGGCGCTGGTCCAGGACCGGCCCATGCTGGGGGGCAACGCCTCCTCGGAGGTCCGGATGTGGGTATGCGGTGCCAATGGCGAGAACCTGCGGGAAACCGGCATCATCGAGGAATTAGAACTGGAAAATTACTGGCGCAATCCCTATAAGAACTACTCCATTTGGGATAGCGTTCTTTTGGAGGCGGCCAAAAAAGAACCGAACCTTCAGCTGTTCCTAAACTGCTCCTGCCTGGACGGAAAGATGGAGAACGGCCGTCTCGCGCAGATCACCTGCTGGCAGCTGACCACCCAGCAATATCACACCTTTTCTGCAGAGCTTTTCGCCGACTGCTCCGGCGACAGCATCCTGGCCCCCATCACTGGGGCCCGCTGCCGTATGGGCCGGGAGGGCCGGGAGGAGTATGGCGAAGACATCGCTCCCGCGGAGGCCGACGCCTGCACCATGGGAATGAGCTGTATGATCCAGGCCCGGGAATACCCTGAGGAGCGGGTATTCATCCCGCCGTCCTGGGCGCGGAAGATTACCCGGGAGGACCTTCCACACCGGCAGCCGAACCTTCAGGCAGACGGAGAAAACTTCTGGTATATGGAGCTGGGCGGCATGCAGGACACGATACGTGACACTGAGGAGATCCGCGACGAGCTTCTGCGCGTCGCCTACGGCATGTGGGATTACCTGAAAAACGACCCGGAAAACCGGGAGAAAAACCGCAATTTCGATATTGACTGGATCGGGATCCTTCCCGGAAAGCGGGAATCCCGCCGTTACATCGGCGATTATGTCCTGACTCAGAACGACGTTCGGGGGGAAGGCAGATTTGAGGATCTGGTCGCCTATGGCGGCTGGCCCATGGATGATCACCATCCCGGCGGCTTTGACACCAAGGAGGAGCCGACCATCTTCCATCCGGCCCCCTCTCCCTATGGCATTCCCTATCGCTGTCTTTATTCTGCTGACGTGCCGAACCTGCTCTTCGCCGGACGGAATATCAGCGTGACCCACACCGCCATGAGCTCCACCCGGGTCATGGCAACCTGCTCTCTTCTGGGCCAGGCGGCGGGGACCGCTGCAGCCATCGCCCTGCGAGAGGGAATCTCCCCTCGAGAGGTCTACACCTGCGGTTTTGTCCCGGAGCTGCAGCAGACGCTGATGGAGGACGACTGCTACCTGCCGTTCCGGAAACGGGTCCTTTCCCGCCAGACTGCAGCGGCGGAGCTGATTTCGGACATGGCAGATGCGGAAAACCTCCGCAGCGGCGTGGATCGGCCGGTCAAAGGGGAGTCCAACCGCGCTTGCGGACCGAAGGGCTGCTATGCCGAATACCGGCTTCCGGAGGCGGAGACGGTGGCCTCTGTCCGGCTGGTCTTTGACAGCGATTTAAACCGGGAGACTCTTCCAGAGCTGGAATCTCGGTTGAACCGCCCCATGCGCCACAACATCCGGCTCTGCTGGGAAAAATCCCATATGCCCACGACGGTGGTGCGGGATTTTGACCTGACATACACTCTGGAGGACGGCAGCAAATTCACCCAGGAGATCCGCGGGAATCACCAGCGCCTGGTGCGGATTCCCTGCGGCAGAAAAGTTCGGGCCGTCCGGGTTGTGCTGCTGGAGACCTGGGGCAGCGAAGACTGCCGGCTGTTCGCCTTCGATCTGCTGGAGAAATGAGGGCGGCTCCTGCCTCTTAGAGGGAATAGCTGCCCGTGCCGTTCCGAAATCCGGTCAGCATCTGCGAAGTATCATCCTCCATAACTCGATCGGCACAACGATCTTTGCCTCCCTGTTTTCAGCCTGTCCGGGCATTGCAAAAACTTGAAAAATTGCGGAAAACATGGCATAATGGTAGTAGTTCCTGGGCGGATATCCCATGGAGAAACGCCGCTCCGGAATGGAATCTTGCTTTCAAAATGAGGAGGGATCTCTATGTCCGATACGGGATATTCCGATCCGAAAAATCCATTTGCCGGAGAGACCAGGCTGAATATTCTGGCGACGCTGAACGCCGGATATCTGCCCCAGCTTTCTGTGATGCTTTCTTCCTTGCTGTACAGCAATCCGGATACCCGGGTTACTCTTTATCTGCTGCACTCCTCTCTGGAGGAGGAACAGCTGGCGGATGCTAGGGCCTTATTGGGGCCGGAGAACAGCCTAGTCTCCATTCGGGCAGACAGTCTGCGGCTGGACGGCGCACCTGTGACGAGCCGATATCCCCAGGAGATGTATTACCGGATTTTTGCCGCGCACTACCTTCCGGAAGAACTGGAGCGGGTCCTTTATTTGGATCCGGACATTGTCGTCAACGGGAGCCTGCGGGAGCTTTATGAAATGCCGCTGGGGGATTCTCTGTTTGCCGCCGCCACTCACATCCGGAAGATGATGCACAAGCTCAACGCCCTGCGGCTGGACATGGAGGAGGAAGGGCTGTATGTCAATTCCGGCGTGATGCTGATGAATCTGGCCCAGCTCCGGAAGGAACAGGACGGTGCGGAGGTTTACCGCTACATTGAGGAGCATCGGAATAAGCTCCTGCTGCCGGATCAGGATATTATCAGCGGGCTATATGGCTCTCGGGTCCTGCCGCTAGACCCCTTCCGCTACAATATGACGGAGCGGCTGTTTGTCCTCCGGCCCCAGGCAGAGGCGTGGCTGGATCTGGAATGGGTCCGGAAACACTCCGCTATCATCCATTACTGCGGCCGCAACAAGCCATGGAAAAGCGGCTATGCCGGCCAGTTGGGTGTTTTTTATGACGAAGCGGAGGAGCGGCTTCGGAGGAAGGAACTGCGATGAGGTGTTTTGTACGCAGCTCTTATTCCGGTACCTTTTTAAAACGGCGGAACATTCACAGAATATTTTGAAGAAAGTGAATCCCCCAAAGCTGTTGCGCTTTGGGGTTGAGCCGTAAGAAGTGTGCCATATGTACGGAAAAACTTTTCGGAGGGATGATTTCGATTAACGGTTCGGCTCGCATTCCGAGGGGAGATTTCATCCGAAATGACCGGTTCACGTTTAACGGACACTATATGCTGCGTCTTGCCGATGGTGTGATGGAGAACCTCGCGGGTGAAACTGGCGAAACGGGGGAATGAAATGCCGGATTGCAGGTGAAAAGCGGCTATTTTGGGAACTTTTTTATTCTGTTTGGGGAATTTCGGAAATCCTATTTACAAATCTATTTTTTGTGATATGATATTTGTATATTCTCTGTATCAATTAAAGAGATACAGGAGAGGAGGACGATGATGATTCAGGTGACCCATGATTTCAGCCGGTTCGAGCGGCTGGAAAAAGCGGCCGGGGAGAGCCGGACGCCATGGCAGCGGCGGATCCTAGCGGAGCTGCGCTTTGTGGCGGTGCTGTCGGAGGAGGACGGCCGCTATGAAGGCGCGTTGCAGCGCGCTTCGGCGATTTTGGAGGAAGCTCTGGACCGGGAGGGCGTGGTGACAAACCAGGCCGCCGAACGGGCTGAGCAGGAGCTGATGCCCTGTGCGGAGGAAGCCAAGAGCTATGAGTTCCTCTGCGCGGCCCATGCCCATATCGACATGAACTGGATGTGGGGATTCCAGGAGACGGTGGCCACTACGGTGGACACCTTTCGAACCATGCTCCGGATCATGGAGGAATATCCGGAATTCACCTTCTCCCAGTCCCAGGCGTCGGTTTACCGGCTCCTGGAGCGGTTTGCGCCGGAAATGCTCGAAGAGATCCGGCAGCGAGTGGCCGAGGGACGATGGGAGTTGACGGCCTCCGCTTGGGTGGAGACGGACAAGAACATGCCCAGCGGGGAGAGCCTGTCCCGGCATATCCTCTACACCAAGCGGTATCTGTCCCGGTTGTTCGGCGTGGACCCGGCGAATCTGGATGTCGATTTCAGCCCGGACACCTTCGGCCACAGCGAAAATATCCCCGAAATCGACCGGAACGGCGGCGTGAAATACTACTACCACTGCCGCGGGCAGGTCGGGGAGAACATCCTCTGCCGTTGGAGGGCTCCTTCCGGGGCGGAGGTGCTCCTTTACACCGAACCGTTCTGGTATAACGGCATCATCGATACCCGCTCGGCGGAAAGCGCAGTGGAGCTGGCCCGCCGGACCGGGTCCCGGACCCTTTTGAAGGTGTACGGCGTCGGCGACCACGGAGGCGGCCCTACAAGGCGGGACTTGGACCGGATTCTGGAGATGAACAGCTGGCCGGTTTATCCGAAGTTCCGGTGTGCCACCTTCCGGGAGTATTTCCAGTTGGCAGACCAGCGGCGGGAGAGTCTGCCGGTGGTCGAAGGGGAGCGGAATTTCCTCTGTGACGGCTGCTACACCACCCAGAGCCGGATCAAGGCCGGAAACCGCCGGTCAGAACGGCTGCTGGGAGAAGCGGAATTTTTTGCAGCCCAAGACAGAGTGCGGACCGGGGCGGCCTACCCCAGGGAGATCCTGGGCGAGGCTTGGGAAAAGGTGCTGTTCAACCAGTTCCACGATATTATTCCGGGGTCCGGGGTCACGGAGACCCGGGAATATGCCTCCGGACTGTATCAGGAGACGGCGGCTGCGGCGGAGACCCGGCGCAAACTGGCAATTTATCGGATGACGGAGGAGATGGATACGGCGGCTCTGCTGGAAGGGCAGGACGTAGCTTTCACCCGAGCGGAAGGCGGTGGAGCCGGGTTTGGCGAGTGCGGTCGCGCAGCGGGGAAAACGCGGATTTTCCACCTGCTCCAGGCGCTGCCCTGGGAGCGGGAGAAGACGGCGGAATTCGTGGTCTGGGACTATGAAGGAGACGAGAACCGGCTCTGCGTGCGGACGGCGGACGGCGCCTGGATCCCCAGCCAGGTCGTGGAGAAGAACCGCTTTTGGGATCACCGGTTCGTCCGGCTGCTGGCTCGGGTGCGGGTTCCGGCCTGCGGTTCTGCCGTGTATCTGGTGGGTGAGAAGCCGGTGGAGACGGGGTGTGTTTTCCGAAACAACATGCAGGTGCAGACGCCGGACGAATTCGTGCTGGAAAACAGGAAGCTCCGGGCGAAATTTTCGCCGGAGGACGGCGCGCTGATCTCTCTGGTGGATAAGAAGAGCGGCCGGGAACTGATTCCGGCCGGAAAGCGAGCCGGGTTCGCCTTAGCCATGGAAGCGGACTGGAAGAAAGTAACAGGCTGGAACGGCGGGATGAGCGCCTGGTTCACCGCTCGCCACAAGTCGGAGACGCCCCTCGGCAATGTGGAAATGCGGATGCTTCCCGGAGGGGCGATCCGGCAGCGGCTGGAGCTGAAGGCACCCTTTGGTACAGCCTCAAGTCTGCGGGCGGAGATTTTCCTGGACGAGGAAAGCGAGATGATTCAGTACCGGGTCAGCTGCGACTGGCGGGAATTCGGAGGAGAGGGGACCGGTACGCCCTGCCTCTTCTTCACCCTGCCGGAGGAGCTCAGCGGAAACCAGTATCTGTTCGACGTTCCCTTTGGCTTTGTGCGGCGGGAGGGTCGGGAAATGGATCTTCCGGCCAGCCGGTTCGTCATGGCGGGCGAGGACGGGGCAGACGCCCTGCTGCTCACGGCACAGAGCAAATACGGGTACCGCTGCGGAAACGGGCGAATGGCGGTCACACTGATCCGGGGGGCCTATGATCCGGATCCCACGCCGGAGATCGGGAAGCACGAGATCGCTTTTGCCGTGATACACGCGGCAGGCGGCCAGTCCCGGGCAGCGTACAGCCGGATGGTCCAGGAATACGAACAGCCGCTGCTGGCGGTATCCGGACGGCCCCATCCCGGCACGCTGCCGGCAGAGGGAATGTTCTTAGAGCTTTCCGGCGGGCCGGTGCTGCTGTCGGCGATCAAGGGCGGCGAGGACGGAGAACCAGACGTGTTGTTCGTGCGGCTGTATGAGACGGAAGGGCAGGCCTGCGAGGCGGTGCTGCGCTGCGGATTTGACGTGGCGGCGGTGTCCTGTGCAGACACGCTGGAGCAGCCGGCAGAAGGCAGTGCCGTTCTGGAGGGACGGGAGATCCGAGTCCCGATGCGGCCCTATCAGGTTTTGAATCTGCGGATCCAGGTGAAAAAGTAAGCGGAAATCGGAAGGAACGCGGCACATTACGCCGCGTTCCTTTTTATCTGCACGGAAAATTGCATAATTTTTGGAGGCATTCCGCGTGGTTCAGTTCTGATCGCGGGAGCGTGGAGAGTTTCGTCTGCCGTTCCTTGAAAAGGGTATGGGAAAACACATCCATCGGGCTTCTTTGGCTGGCAGAAGGCGAAATGGCCCTGGGGATCATTCCAGCTGGGACTCTGATTTTGTGGCAATATAGTCCAGATAGGCCTGGCGAATGGCTTTCAGGCCGCGCTGGCGGATATGGACAAGATCGCCCGTTGTCAGCCGGAACTGCTTGTCCATCTGCTGGATATAATCCATATTGACCAGATAGCTTTGGTGACACCGGAGAAAACGGCGGTCGTCCAGCTCTTCCTCGATATCGCTGAGGCGTTTATATACAACGTAGGTATTGCTTCCTTTTCGGTGGAGGATGCATTTGGAGTTGCAGCTCTCCACGTAGAGAATCTCCGAATAGGGAATCCGGATGGACTGGGAACGGCGCCAGATCTGGTAGGTGCTTACATCAAAATTCTGGACGATCCGGTCCATGACGGTACACAGCTTCCCGTAGCTGTGGGGTTTTAAAAGATAACCGGCGGCTTCAACATCGTAGCTGTCCACTGCAAAGTCAGCCGACGCGGTGAGAAAAACGATCTTTCCGTCATAGAGAAGCGCCCGAAGACGCCGGGCAACCTCCATTCCCAACAGGCCGTTCATATAAATATCAAGAAAGATGACATCATACCATTTTCCGTCTTCCACATCGTCGAGTAGGCTTGTGCCGTTTTCATAAGAGACGAGATCGAGACGGATCGACCTCTCTGCAAAATAGAGGCGAAGCAGGTCCGTGGTCAATCCCCGATCAAGCGGACTGTCGTCACAAACTGCGACGCGCATTTGAAAGTCCCCTTTCAAAACAAATTACAAAAACCAGCCTCGCGGGGACAGAATTTGCAGGGGGAATCTGACAAATTCATCGAAAATTTCCTCGTTTTCAGCAGATTCAATCCCATGAGCGATATCGTTGCTATAATAAATATAAGACCAATCCTATAGAAGGAGGAGTAAGGGATAATCATATGGATTTCCTGGCGCTGCCATGAGAACTGTAGCAGAGAACTGCGCATCTTATGTCAAAAGGAAGGCGGGCCAGCGTGGGGAAGGAGCAGCTGCCCCAATTTTTTGTATGCTTGTCCTTTATATTATAGCATAATGACTGTTCATTTTCAAATAAAAAGCCCTTTAAAACAATCTAAAACTTTGGAAAGTGCCGATTGCGCCTGGACGAAATCCAGAGCCTGTCCTATGATGTCCCATGACGCTATGCTGGAGTTGCAGTACCGGCTTCCGATGCCGGTGTCGGAGGTCGTCTATTACAAATGCCGCGGCACGGCGTATCCGCGCTGCCCACGGTGCGGAATTACGATGGAACGGGAATATATGCACTACTGCGACCGGTGCGGGCAGCGTCTAGACTGGAGCCGGTACGATCTGGCCGACATTGTGCAGCGGTAGGGCAAGAAAGTCAAACCCGCCGTACAGTTATTTGGACTGTGCGGCGGGTTTGAGGTTCAGTCATTTAAAAGGCTCAGAGTGATTTCGTATTTACTGTCGGTAGCAATTTTATCCGGGGCTTCCTGTTTGTATTTCTGGATGCTGGCGGCGGATTTTGCCACCGGCTGGAGGGTGCCGGCGCCGGCGACGCAGCCGCCGGGACAGCCCATGCCCTCCAAAAGGTAGCCGTTATACTTGCCGGCTTTGGCCATAGCCAGCATTTTTCGGCAGTCGTGAAGACCCTGGGCGGACTGGATTTTGACCTCCCGGGAGGGGTCCATCTTTTTCACCGCATCGGCTACCGCCTGGGCGACGCCGCCGCTGACGGCAAAGCCGCGTCCAGCTGCGGTGGCTTCCTCCAAAGGGGCTCCGGCCTCGACCTCGTCGAAGTGGACATCTTTGGCCTCGAACATCCCCATCAGTTCTTCAAAGGTCAGGACAAAGTCCACGTCAGAGCGGATGGAACGGCGGCTGGCTTCCAGCTTTTTAGCGGAGCAGGGGCCGATGAAGGCCACCTTGCAGTTTTTGTGCTCCTTTTTCATCAGGCGGGCGGTGAGGACCATAGGGGTCAGCGCCATGGAAATATAGGGCGCCAGCTCGGGGAAGAGCTTTTTGGCCATGACCGACCAGGAAGGGCAGCAGGAGGTGGCCATGAAGGGCTGATTCGCGGGGACCTCCCGCAGAAAGTCTTTAGCCTCCTCGATGGCACAGAGATCGGCGCCGATGGCGACCTCCACCACGTCGTTGAAGCCCAGGAGCTTCATGGCGTTTTTCAACTTTTCCGGGGTCATCTGGGGACCGAACTGGCCAACGAAGGCGGGAGCGACGATGGCGATGACCCGGTCGCCGCGCTTGATGGAGTGGATGAGCTGGAAAATCTGGCCCTTGTCGGAAATCGCGCCGAAGGGACAATTGACGATGCACATGCCGCAGGAAACGCACTTGTCGTAGTCAATCTTCGCGCGGCCCAGCTCATCGGAGCCGATGGCGTCCATACCGCAGGCTTTGGCGCAGGGGCGCTCCATCTTGAGAATGGCGCCGTAGGGACAAACATCCTTGCAGCGGCCGCATTTGACGCACTTGCTTTGGTCGATGACCGACTTTCCATGGACCAGGGAGATTGCACCCTTGGGGCAGACCTCCTTGCAGGGATGGGCCAGGCAGCCCTGGCAGCAGTCGGTGACGTGGAAACTCTTTTCGGGGCAGACATTGCAGGCAAACTTGATGATGTTCACTAGGGGCGGGTCGTAGTATTTTTCAGCGATGGCGCTCTCAACGATGCCGTCGGAAACCAGGGAATGCTCGTCCATCGGGCGCAGGGGAAGGCCAATGGCCAGACGCAGGCGCTCGCCGACGATGGCGCGCTCCAGAAAGATGCTTTCCCGGTAAGTCGCAGACTCGCCGGGGAGAATTTTATAGGGCAGCTCCTCAATGCGGGAATAGTTCCCGCCTTCGTAGGCAAGCCGGGCAACTTCCGTGAAAACCCTGCGGCGGATATCGGTGACAGATGAATAAATGCCTCTCAACGCGGGTACCTCCTGTGAATGGATGGATTGATTCGTATCTATTGTACCATGTGCCGGAGAGCGCGGCAATTGATAAAACCTTTAATCTTTGGGCGGCCTGAGGGGAAAAATTAAGGGATTTTTCCGGGAAACAGGGAAAGCGGCGGCGGTGCGGAGGAAAACCGGAAAATTTGCGGTTGCAATTTCCGAGGAGGTGTGCTATACTAAAGCAAGAAACCGTTGAGGGAGAAGGTAAACCGTGAATCGGCCTTCCAGCGAACCGGGGAGGGTGCAAGCCCGGCAGGTGCGGCACGGACAGATGGGCTCCCAAGGGCGCGGGGGAAATGAAAAGAGTATCCTGCGACGGCTGGCCGCCGTTATGGGGCCGCGCGGTGATTCGCCGCGGCTGAGAGGGTCTTTGACCAATCAAGGTGGTACCGCAGGTTTACGCCTGTCCTTGCGTTATGCAGAGGACGGGCGTTTTTTGTTTGCCGTTTTATCAGAAAGGAACGAATGTCATGCCAACAGAACTGCTGATGGGCAACCAGGCCGTTGCCCTTGGAGCTATCCGCGCTGGAGTTGGAGTTGTGGCCGGATATCCCGGCACCCCCTCCACCGAGACGCTGGAAACCGTCGCTGCCCGCAATCCCGGGGATATTTATGTGGAGTGGTCCACCAACGAAAAGGCCGCTTTGGAGGTGGCCGCCGGAGCCGCCCTCAGCGGAGTGCGGAGCCTGGTCACCATGAAGCAGGTGGGGTTAAACGTCGCCTCCGACCCGCTGATGAGCTTGGCGTACATTGGGGTCAAGGCGGGGATGGTGGTGCTGGCCGCCGACGATCCCGGCCCCATCTCCTCCCAGACCGAGCAGGACACCAGGCAGTTTGCCAAATTCGCGAATCTTCCGGTGTTCGACCCCTCCTCGCCGGAGGAAGCCTACCGGATGATCCAGGACGCCTTTGACTATTCCGAAAAGTACCAGACGCCGGTGCTGTTTCGGCCCACCACCCGGGTCTGCCACGGCTGCGCCGCCATCGAGCTTTCCGGGGAGCGTCGGGCGGTTCCCAAAGGGGAATTTGTCAAAGACCCCAAATGGGTGATCTTCCCCCGGCTTTCTTTCCAGAATCATCTGAAGCTGAACGCCCGTCAGCCGGTGCTGGCGGAGGATTTCTCCGGTTACGCCTGCAACCGGGTGAGCGGTTCCGGGAAAAAGGGCATCGCCGCCGGGGGCGTCAGCTGGGAGTATCTCCGAGAGGCGCTGGACGGGTTGGGCGCCGGCTGCAAGCTGCTGAAGGTCGCCACCCCCAATCCCTTTCCAGACAAGCTGGCGCTGGAATTCCTGGACGGTCTGGACGAAGTGCTGGTGGTGGAGGAGCTTTCGCCCGTCATCGAGCGGGCGCTGGTGCAGCTGGCCGGGCGGAAGCATCTGGACGTGGAAATCTTCGGCCGGCAGACCGGGCACATCGCCGGGGCTGGTGAAAATACCGTGGAGTCGGTGAAAAAGGCCGCCGCGGCCTTCCTGGGTCTCCCGCTGAAGGAGGAGCCCGTCGCCGCGCCGCCGGAGCTGCCGGTACGGCCGCCGGTGCTCTGTGCCGGGTGTCCCCACCGGGCGTCCTTCTACGCGGTGAAGCAGGCTGTGAAGGGGCGGAAGGCGGTGTTCTGCGGCGACATCGGCTGCTACACCCTGGGCAACGCCATGCCGTTGGACATGGTGGACACCTGCCTGTGCATGGGCGCGGGGATCACCATGGCCCAGGGCATCCGCCGGGCGGTCCCGGACGCGAAAACCTTCGCCTTTGTGGGGGATTCCACCTTCTTTGCGTCGGGGATCACCGGAGTGGTCAACGCAGTCTACAACGAAACGGACATGACGCTGATCGTGCTGGATAACTCCACCACCGCCATGACCGGGCATCAGCCCCATCCCGGCACTGGCAAGACCATGATGGGCGAGATCACCGAGAAGATCAGCATTCCGAAAGTGTTGGAGGCCATCGGGGTGAAGCATGTCGCGCTGGCAGATCCGCTGCAGTTGGAGGAGGCGGTGGCCGCCGTCCGGGAAGCCGCAGAGGTGAAGGGCGTTTCCGCTGTGATCTTCCAGTCGCCCTGCATCGCGGTGGTCAAGCCGGGCAAGGCGATGGCGGTGAACACGGACAAATGCGTCGGCTGCCGGAAGTGCATCCGGGAGCTGGGGTGCCCCGCCTTGGAACTGGACGGGAAAAAGGTGCGCATCGAGGGGCCGATGTGCACCGGCTGCGGACTCTGCGCTCAGGTCTGTCCCACGTCGGCCAGCGGCCGGGAAAAGGAGTGATCGCCATGAAAAACTGCATTCTGGCCGGGGTCGGCGGGCAGGGGACGGTCCTTGCCTCCAAGCTCATTGCCCAGACCGCCATGGAGAGCGGAATGTTCGCTCGGACCGCGGAGACCATCGGCATGGCTCAGCGGGGCGGAAGCGTGGTCAGCCATGTCCGCATCGGTCAAAAGGCGGAGGACGTCCATTCGCCGCTGCTGCCCCACGGATCGGCGGACCTGCTCATCGGCTTTGAACCGGCGGAGGCGGCCCGTGCCCTGCCTTACCTGAAAAAGGGCGGCGCCGCTGTGGTCAGCGTCAAAGCTGTGCAGCCGGTGACGGCGACCCTGTCGGGAAAGAGCTACGACACGGCGGGAATCCTTGCCTATCTGCGAGAAGCTGTCCCGAACCTGGTGGAGGTGGACACGGAGGCCATCTGCGCGGAGTGCGGGTCGGCAAAGGTCGCCAACGTTGCCCTGCTGGGGGCTGCGGCGGCCTGCGGAGCATTAGGGCTTACCGTAGACGAGGTGGAAGCGGCGCTGGAACGCCGGCTTCCCGCGAAATTCCTGGAAATAAACCGCAAGGCGCTGCGGGAAGGCGCCAAAGCATATCAGGGAGGGGATCGGAAATGAAGATGAAAGAAACGGTATTCGCACAGATCAAGGAGCAACTGGTGCGGCTGAACGGTCTGGAAGGCGGATTTTACCAGAAAAAATACGCGGGGCTGGACATTTCCAGCATCCAGAGCCAGGAGGATTTTGAAAAACTTCCCTTTACCAACAAAGAGGAGCTGCGGGAGGCGTATCCTCTGGGATTGCAGGCGGTTCCGGACGAGGAGATCGTCCGTATCCACTCCTCCTCCGGCACCACGGGTACGCCGATCATCATTCCCTACACCAAAAAGGATGTAGCTGACTGGGCTTTGATGTTTAAGCGCTGCTACGAGACCGCCGGCATCACCAATCTGGACCGGATCCAGGTCACGCCGGGCTACGGTCTGTGGACGGCGGGCATCGGCTTCCAGACTGGCGCGGAGCTGCTGGGGGCCATGGTGGTTCCCATGGGGCCGGGCAACACTGATAAGCAGATCCAGATGATGATGGATCTGAAATCCACCGTTCTCTGCGCCACCTCTTCCTACGCGTTGCTGCTGGCGGAGGAGATCGCTAAGCGCGGCGTGAAGGATCAGATCTACCTGAAAAAGGGGGTCATTGGTTCGGAGCGCTGGGGAGAGAAGATGCGGCGGCGCATCGCCGCAGAACTGGGTGTCCAGCTGTACGACATCTACGGCCTGACGGAGATCTATGGCCCCGGCATCGCCATGAGCTGCGACTGTCAGTGTGGAATGCACTACTGGGACGATTACGTCTACTTTGAGATCATCAATCCCCACACCGGCGAGCAGGTCCCGGACGGGGAGGTGGGCGAACTGGTCATCACCACCCTCCGGAAGGAGGGCGCGCCGCTGATCCGCTACCGCACCCACGATCTGACTCGGTTCGTTCCCGGGGATTGCGCCTGCGGGCTCTCCTATCCCCGCATCGATACCCTCATCGGGCGCACTGATGACATGGTCAAGGTCAAGGGCGTCAACATCTATCCCGGCCAGATCGACGACGTACTGAAGGAAGTCCCTGGAGCCAGCTCGGAGTATCAGGTCATGATCGACCACCTTTACGGCAAAGATATTATGACGCTGTTCTTTGAGACCGATCCCGGCGTGGACAAGGAAGCAGTGGGCAAGGCTATGCAGGAGCATTTCAAGGCCCGGGTTGGCCTGACGGTCATCACCAAGCCGGTGGATATTGGGGAATTGCCCCGGAGCGAGAAAAAGTCCACGCGCATTTTCGACAACCGGTATTAAAAACAGCGGGGAGAAGCGTTTAAGGCTTCTCCCCGCTGTTTTGCACCTTGGGGTCAGCGTTCTGTTCCGAAGAAGAACAGGGCGATGGTTCCGGGGCCGGAGTGGCTGCCGATGACCGGGCCGATATAGTTAAGGATTACGGTTTTGATCTTGAATTTCTGCTTGACTAGCTTGGCAACATATTCCGCGTCCTCCTGGGCGTCGCCGTGGCCGATGAAAATGGTTTGGCCATCAGGTTTCGTACAGGTCTGGACCATGTGCTCCACCAGGGCGTCCAGGGATTTCCGGCGGCCCCGGACCTTGGCGACAGGGATGAGGTGGCCTTCGTTGTTCACGTGCATGACCGGCTTGATGCCCAGGGCGGTGCCGATGATGGCGACGGCGGGGCTGACGCGTCCTCCGCGTTTCAGGTGGTTCAGGTCGTCCACAGTGAACCAGTGACAGAGGTGGAGACGGTTGTCCAGAACCCACTGAGCCAACTCATCCAAGGACAGGCCCTCCTCCCGTTTTTTGGCGGCGGCATAGACCAGCAAGCCCTCTCCCACAGAGGCGGCCAGGGTGTCTACGCAGACGATTTTGGCATCCGAGTATTTCTCCATCAGGTCTTTAGCGGCGATGGTAGAGCCGTTGTAGGTTCCGCTCAGGCCGGAGGAGAAGGCGAGATAGAGAATATCCTTGCCTTCCTCCAGAATAGGAGTGAAGGTATCCAAAAAGGTCTGGTAGTTCACCTGGCTGGTTGTGGAGGTCTTACCGGCGCGCAGCGTGTTGTAAAACTCGTGAAAGTCATACTCCCGGCCATCCGGGTAGTTGAGGTAGGTCGTTCCGTCCAGCTGGAACTCCATTGGGATCACGGTGAGATTCAGCTCTGCAACAATGCTTGCCGGAAGATCGCAGGTCGAATCAGTTACGATGCAGTAATCGCGCATAGGCTCATCCTCCAAAAAGAAAATTCCTTCCTTCCCGGCCGGAAGGCAGGCCGTTGATGTCGTTAAGAATAGTATACAGGAATTCAGCAGAAAAGGCAAGGAAAACCCACGACTTTTGCAGGTAGAGAAAAAGAGACTTTTTTTGGCGGAAACCTCTATACAAAAATTTCAAGAAAGGGTATAATGTAAAAAATGCGGCTGTAAAACGCGGGATAGAAAGGGGTATAGCTGATGAAAATCGGTATGGCGACGGCTGCGATCTGCCGTCAGTTTCCAGACGAAAGAGATGCGATCCGTCAGTATGCGGAAATCGGGTTCGACGCGCTGGATTATGCGGGATATCATCACGACGGGGAAAACAGCGTCTATCTGAAGGAGAATTGGGAGGATTACGCCCGTTCCCTGCGGGAGACGGCGGATGCCTGCGGGATCGTGTTTTCTCAGGTCCACGCGCCAATGCTGGGCGAGCCTGGCGTAGAGCCGGCGGAGGAGAGGAAGATGGAGGTCACCCGGCGCTGTTTCCGGATCTGTGAGATTTTGGGAGCCCCCTATCTGGTGATCCATCCGCGGATGTTCCATGACGGCATCAACGGTCGCAACGCGGAAAAGTATCTTGCTTATAATGTGGACTATTACCGACAGTTTATTCCCCTTGCGGAAAAACATGGGGTTATAATCGGCCTGGAAAACATGTTTGGATGGGATCCGGAGATCAATGCGATATGCCCGACCACCTTTTCCACTATGGAGGAAATTCTGGAGTGCATGCGTCGGCTGGACAGCGACCGGTTTGCCGTCTGCTTGGATACCGGGCACGTAAATCTCCTGGGGGAGAGCCCGGCCTCCGCTGCGCGGAAGCTGGGGAGCAGCCTGAAGCTCCTGCACGTCCACGACAACTATGGCCGCAGCGATGACCATATGGCCTGCGGCTATGGAAACATCAACTGGGATGCATTTTTGACCGTTTTAAAAGAAATCAAGTATGACGGCGTTTTTTCGTCGGAGGCCAACGGAATGGGGAGTTACTGCCATCCAGAGGCCAGCCGCACCGCGATAAGGCTGGTCTATGAGACCAGCCGTGCACTGCTGAAGCAGCATCACATGTTTTAAGGGATAGCATATAAAAACCGGCGGATGGAAACGTTCTGCGCTTCCATCCGCCGGTTTACGGCTGCGGTCAGATTCCTAGGGCCTTTGCCCATTCAGGCTCCCGGAAACCGGGGAGCACGGCGTTCTCCGTGATCAGGAGGGGACGCTTGACCAGCATGCCGTCACTGGCCAGAAGGGCAAGCTGCTCCTCCTCGCTCATGGAGGGAAGGCGGTTTTTGAGATCTAGCTCCTTGTATTTAAGGCCGCTGGTGTTAAAGAAGCGCTTCAGCGGCAGGCCGCTTTTCCGGAGCCACTCTGAAAGTTCGGCGGCGGTGGGATTTTCCGTTTTAATGTCCCGCAGGGTGTAAGAAAGGCCGCGGGCGTCCAGCCAATCCTGGGCTTTGCGGCAGGTTGAACATTTGGGATAACAGATAAACAGCATAAAAATCCTCCTTTGGAGTGTGATGGGCCTAATCGATAGGATACCCGCTTTCCCTGGAAAAGTCAAGCCCCTGTACCTTGCGGGGCAGGGGAGAGTGTGCTAAAATAAAAGGCAGGGCCCGGAGGGGCGTTTCGAATTGGAAAGGATGTGGCCGATTTGGCACAGTTGCAGACCCGGTATCAGATTTTGGAGGCACTCCGAAGAGGGGACGGCGGGACCGTATCCGGCGGAGAACTGGCGGAGGCGATGGGAATCTCCCGGACGGCGGTATGGAAGGCAGTGACCTCCCTTCAGGGAGAGGGATACCGGATCGAATCGGTTTCCAACAAAGGCTACCGGCTGCTGGAGAGCGAGGTGTACTCCGGCTATGAGATTCAGCGGCGGCTGGATACCCGCATCGTGGGGCGGCCGCTGATTTTTCTGGAGGAGACCGGCTCCACCAACGACTATGCCAAGGAGCTGGCTACCCGGGGCGGCTCCAATGGAACGGCGGTGGTTGCCCGGCGGCAGACAGCTGGAAAGGGGCGGCTGGGGCGGTCCTTTGACTCTCCGGCGGAAAAGGGAGTCTATTTCACGCTGCTCCTTCGGCCGGATATCCAGATTGAGACGCTGAACCGGGTCACGCTGCTGGCGGCGGTGGCCATTGCGGACGCGGTGGAGGAGTTGGCCGGGGTTCGTCCGGGCATCAAGTGGATCAATGACCTCTATCTGGACGGACGGAAGCTCTGTGGCATCCTCACCGAATGTTCGGTGGAGGGGGAAACGGGGCGGGTTTCCTATGCAGCGGTGGGGATCGGGCTGAACCTCCATCAGCGGGTGGAGGATTTTCCGCCGGAGCTGCGGGAGAAGGCCGGGTCAGTGGAGATGCTCACCGGAAGGCATATTGCGGCGGCTGATTATGCTGCGGCGGCGTTCCGGAGCTTTGAGCGGTACTTTTTTGACGGAAATTTTCCGGCAAACCAGGAGGAGATTCTCCGGCGTTACCGGGAGGACCTCTTTTTCCTTGGAAGGGAAGTCGAGGTGCGGGAAATGACGGGGAGCTACCGTGCCACAGCCCTGGACATCGACGGAGACGGAAGGCTTTTGGTCCGGGACGGCAGCGGGCAGCTCCGGACTCTGAACAGCGGGGAAATTAGCATTCGTTTTTGAAATGCAGAAAAAGAGAACTTTTTCGCGTTTTGTGACTGACGTGTGACCAAGGTGCGCTATAATAGATACAAGCAGTGGGGAAGGGAGGGGCCCTATGACAGACAGACAGGTGTGCGTGACCAGTGCCTCCACCAAAACCCTCATTCGGATTTTTTCTTATGAGGATCAGGTGCTGACCGGTTCTGTGAGCAATGAATTTTACGGTCGCACGATGTATTTCCGCGATGTCGTGCAGATGGCGGCAATTCTAGAAAGCCTGTTCGACAGCCTTTCGTTTCCCCAGTCTTCCATGGCGTACCGCAGTTTTCGGACTCCGGGGAGGCGCCGCCCAATGAGACAGGCCAATTTTATGAAAGCAGGTGGCGTCGTGCAGACAGCGGCAAATGAATCAATCGTCAACAAGGAAAAAGAAAAAGCTTCTTTTGTCGTGCATGTCCAGTTCCGGCAGAACGCGACCTGGCAGGGGACGATCACCTGGGTGGACAAGGGCGTCTCGCAGCATTTCCGCAGTGTGCTGGAAATGATCCGGCTGATGACGGAAGCAGTGGAATCCACTGGCGAAACTCCGGAGATCAGCTGGGTGCAGGAGGCGTAATGACGTTCCACGGACGTTGATGAAATAATAGGGGAACAGCCTGACGGGAAACATCCGGCAGGCTGTTTTTTATTGGGGCTCCGTCTCCGGATGGGGATAGGTCAGGGAGATGCGGAACAGGCTGCCTTTTCCGGGTTCACTGTCCAGCTGGATCGTGCCGTTATAGAGATTGACCAGGTGCTTGACGATGGCCAGGCCCAGCCCGGTGCCTCCGATGTTCCGGCTGCGGCCCTTATCCACTCGGAAAAAGCGCTCGAAAACGCGGTTTTTCATTTCGGGTGGAATCCCAATACCGGTGTCCTTGACGCTCAGGTAGAGGTGGCGGTCGTCGGTCTCGATGCGGACCCAGACAGAACCGCCTTCGACGTTATACTTTACGGCGTTCTGCATCAGATTAGAGAGCAGATTGTGCAGATGGCTATAAGGCAGGGGAATGCTGAAATTACCGCCGGAGATGTTCATATGGATATTTTTTTCCTGCATGGCGGGAAGCAGGGAATCCTGGATTTCCTCGGCAATCTCCAGAACGTTGACCGGAGAGGAAACGGTAGCCTCCCCTTCGTTTTCCAGCTTGGAGATGAATAGGAGGTCGTTGATGATCCGGGACATCCGGGTCGCCTCCCGGTGGATGATCCGGATGCTGTCCTTGACCTGCTCCGGATCGGTAATGAGGCCGCCCTCCAACATTTCGGAAAAGCCCATGATGGAGGTGATGGGGGTCCGCAGCTCGTGGGAGGCGTTGGAGAAGAAATCCTGGCGCTGCCTGAGGGCGCTGCGCTCAGAGGTGACGTCAAAGAGGACAATCATGACGCCGCCCTTGCTGCGGTAACCCTCACTGCGGACCAGGCGGGACTGAAGGGCATAGACGCTGCCGCTGGGCGTCGTAATGTCATAGGAGGTGACCTTGTTGGTGCGGATGGCCTTGTCCACGGCGCTCAGCAGCTCCGAATCGTTGGTGGTAGCAGTGAGAAACTGATGGTCGATGTCTCCATGGAGGTCTAAGACATGCTGGGCAATGCGGTTGTAGCAGAGGATTCGCTTTTCAAAATCCACCATCAGAAAACCTTCGTTCATGGTGGAAAGAATGAAGTCAAACTGCTCTTCCTCCGCCTGGAGGCGGTAGCGGCAGAGGATAATCTTGTTGCAGAGGCGGCGGATCTTCTGGCAGAGGTCGGAGACCTCCACGGAGCGGTTATCCCGGAGGGGATAGAAAGCAAACCGTTCCTGCTGTTCGTCCAACAGAGTGTTGAGGTGCAGAATGTTTTTCTTCAGTTCCTCGCCGTTGTCCCGAGGGAGAAAATGGCTCAGCAGCAGGCAGAGGAGGATCAGGGTCGCGGCCCCCAGGGAAAACCACAGGCCGAAATGAAAGACGTCCCAATTTTTGCGGGTATAAAGCATCGCACAGCAGATTGTCATCCCGCAGGACAGGAGCGCAATCAGCAGATAGCGGAAAAAGAAATTAGCTTTGAGCTTCACGGCGTTCCTCCTTTCTGGCAGGACGGGAAAAAGCATCCCGATAAACCGAAAGCTGCCAAACGGCAGCTTATCCACAGTTAAAACGATATCCCACGCCGCGGACAGTGCGGATGTAACGGGGATTGTCCGCATCATCGCCCAGCTTCTGGCGGAGGGTGCGGACGTGCATGTCCAGCGTACGGGTTTCTCCCTCAAAGTCAATGCCCCAAACCAGGTTCAAGAGCTCGGATCGGGTCATGACCCGATCGGAATTTTCCATCAGAAGCTTCAGCAGCTCAAATTCCTTAAAGGTTAATTCTAGGGGCTTTCCGCCGCGAGTGACATCCCGGGTATCGCAGTTTAAAGAGAGGTCCTGGCCGGTGAGCACGCTGTTTTTGCGGTTTTTGGAAGTCCGGCGGAGCAGGGCCTGGACCCGGGCCTTCAGTTCCAGAATGCCGAAGGGCTTGGTGAGATAGTCGTCTGCACCGGCATCCAAGCCGGCGACCTTATCCAGCTCGGAGTTTTTGGCGGTGAGCATCATGATCGGGAGAGTCTCATAGGCTGGATTCTGGCGGATCTGTTTGACAGCCTGGATGCCGTCGATGTCCGGAAGCATGATGTCGAAAAGCATCAGGTCTGGGGTTTCTTTTTCCAGGGCGGTGATGCCTTCCGCCGCGGTTTCAAAGGCGGATACCTGGTAACCAAAGGCCTGCAGGGCAGTCGCCACTAACTGGCGAATGTTTTCATCGTCCTCAATTACATAAATTCGCGACAATTTCTTTCACTCCATTATCAGGCCGCAAAGCGGCGTACCGGATGGGATGTTTCTTGTTTTCAGTATAACACTTCCGTCAAGATTTGTAAATGCAATCATCCAAAACGGCCGCCAATATAATCGGCTGTGCGCGTGTCGGTGGGATTATTGAAAATCCGGCTGGTCTCGCCGTACTCCACCATTTCACCCACCAGGAAAAACGCAGTGTAATCGGAGACACGGGCTGCCTGCTGCATGTTGTGGGTAACAATGGCCACGGTGTAACGGCGCTTCAGTTCCAGAATCAGCTCTTCGATCTTTTGGGTGGAGATGGGATCTAGGGCGGCGGTGGGTTCGTCCATCAGGAGAACGTCGGGTTCTACGGCCAGGGCGCGGGCAATACAGAGGCGCTGCTGTTGGCCGCCGGAAAGGGAGAGCGCGGACTTTTTCAGCCGGTCCTTGACTTCGTCAAAAAGGGCGGCACCCAGGAGACTGGATTCGACGATGGCGTCCAGATCCTGCTTTTTTCGGACGCCATGGAGGCGGGGACCGTAGGCGATGTTGTCATAGATGCTCATGGGGAAGGGGTTGGGACGCTGAAAGACCATGCCAACCTTCTTCCGCAGAGCGGTGACTTCGATCCTGGGACCGTAGATGTCTTCGCCGTCCAGGAGAATGGTCCCCTCGACGCGGGTCCCCTCGATAAGGTCATTCATCCGGTTGAGGGTGCGGAGAAAGGTGGACTTTCCGCAGCCGGAGGGGCCGATAAAGGCGGTGACGCGATGCTCCCGGATGGGGAGGCTGACGTCTTTCAGGGCTCTGGTGCTGCCGTAGTAGAAGTTCAGGTGGGTCGCGGTGATTTTATCCATGAAAGAAAATCCTTTCTGAAACCGGCGCTTCAGCGGTTCTCCGCTTTTTCGCGGCCGCCGATAAGGCGGGTGGCCAGGTTGATGGCCAGGACGATGAGGACCAGGATGGCTGCGATAGCGAAGCTGACGTCATTGCGTCCCTGGTCCGCGTACTGATAAAGCTGGACCGCAAAGGTCGCGCCGGAGGTCTTCATGTGGGTAAAGAGGTTCACCGGCAGGTTGGTGGCGATGCCGGCAGTGAAGATCAGGGCAGCAGATTCGCCGACAATGCGCCCGATGCTCAGGATCAGCGAGGTGATGACGCCGTTTTTGCAGCAGGGAAGCAGAATGGTGCGGATCATGTGCCATTTGGAGGCGCCCAGTCCGGCCGCGCCTTCCCGATAGCCGGTGGGGACGGTACGGAGGGCTTCCTGCGTGGTGCGGATGATGGTGGGGAGCACCATGATGGAAAGGGTCAGGCAGCCTGAGAGGATAGAGTACCCGAGTCCCAGGTAGTTGTTGAAAAGCATCATGCCGAAGAGACCGTAGATGATGGAGGGGATGCCGGACAGAGCTTCAGTAGTGAATTCGATGACCCGGGTCAGGCGGCCGCGCCGGGCGTATTCATTGAGGTAGATGGCGCCGCCGACGCCGAGGGGGGCGGCGATGAGCAGGGTCAGAGCGATAATATAGAGAGTGTTGATGATATTAGGTAAGATGCCGTAGGTACCGTTGAGGGCGCTGGGCTTAGTGGAAAGGAATTCCCAGCTGACTTGAGGAAGGCCCTTGACCAGGATGTAGCCGAGGAGCCCCATGACGATGAAAAGTGTAATGGTCCCGGCCAGGATGGACAGGCCCTGCATCAGCAGGTCAAAGGGGCGTACACGGCCCCGGGTCAGAGAGTCCGGCCTTTTTTGAATGAGAACGTCGGAGCGGGCGGCGGTATTGACGGTCATAGAGAATCCATTCCTTTCTGCGGCTGGCGGTCAGCGGGCTTTGGCACCCTTTTTCAGGATGCTGTTCAAAATCAGGTTGATGATGAAGATGAAGACGAAGAGGATCAGGCCGATGCTGAACAGCGACTGGCGGTGGAGCCCGGCGGCATAGCTCATCTCCGAGACGATACCGGTGGTGAGAAACCGGACGCTTTTGAACAGATTGGGCATATTGGGAACGTTGCCGGAAACCATAATGATCGCCATGGTTTCGCCGATGGCGCGGCCAACGCCCAGAACGACGCCGGTGATGATGCCGGATCTGGCAGCGCGGATGTTCATCTTAAAGATGCTGGTCACCGGCGTCGCGCCCAAGGCCAGGGAACCGTCGTAATATTCCTGAGGAACGGCCCGGAGGGAGGTGATGGTTACGCTGACGATGGTGGGCAGGATCATCACGGCCAGGACCAGCATGGAGGTCAGCAGCGTCGCACCGGAGGGAATGCCAAAGGTGTTGGCGATAAAAGGAGAGAGGACGATCATCCCCACTAGGCCGAAAATGACCGACGGGATGCCCGCCAGCAGCTCCACAGCGGAAACCAGCAGCTTTCCCAACTTTTTGGGAGTGAGGTAGCAGATGAACACCGCGGTGAAGAGCCCGAGAGGGACGCCGACGAGAATCGCTCCAATGGTGCCGACGATGGACGTGAGGATCATCGGAAGGATACCGAAGAGCGGTTCCGAAGCGGTGGGGGCCCATTCGGTCCCGAAGAGGAAGTCCCACAGGCCGATCTCCCGGATGGCGGGGATGCCGGAAATGAGCATGTAGACGGTAATCGCCACGACGCAGAGCACCGAGGCGATGCCGCAGACGAAGAAGATGCCGTTCATGAGGGATTCCACCGCGTTTTTGGCGGCGTTTGCCTTGGAAAGCCCGTCGGAAACGGCCGGTTTGTCGGACATGGAAACCATCCTTTCGGTTTGCAGAAAATCAACGGGCGCTATGGAAAAACTTTACATGACGCTTTTGAAAAAATCCGGAGCGGGACGCCCCGGATTTTCGGAAGAAGGAGTCTTACTTGACAGAGACCAGACCGACCTTGACGCAGACCGCCTGGCCCTCGTCGCTGAGGACGTAGTCCAGGAACGCCTGGGCGGCGTCGCTTAAGGTCGCGCCTTCCTTTGTCACCATGACGAAGGGCCGCTGGAGGGTGTAGGAGCCGTCCTTGATGGTCTCCACGGAGATGGCCACGCCGCCGACCTTCACGGTCTTGACGGTGTCGTCCACGGAGTCGAAGGAAACGTATCCGATGGCGCCGGGGGTGGTGGCTACCGTGGTCTTGGCCGCGCCGGTAGAGGTCTGCATGGAGGCGTACTTGGCGTTTTCGCCGACGCCGGTGACGGATTCAAAGGCGTCCCGGGTGCCGGAGCCGTCCTCACGGCCTACCACGTAGATCTCCATGTCCTCGCCGCCGACGTCTTTCCAGTTGGTGATCTCGCCGGTGTAGATCTGGGCGATCTGCTCCATGGTCAGGTCTTCCACGGGGTTGGCGGGGTTGACGACCACGCCGATGCCGTCCAGGGCGATCTTGTGAGCGGTAAGGCCGGTTTCGGTGTCTTTCAGATCCCGGCTGACGTTGCCGATGTCGGAAACGTCTTCCTGGGCGTTCTTGATGCCGGTGGAGGAGCCGCCCAGCTGGACATCTACCGCCACGTCGGGGTATTTTTCATTGAAACTTTCCGCCAGAGCCTTGGCAACCTTTTCCATGGAGGTGGAGCCGGACATGGAGACGGTGCCGGTGATCTTTTCCGGTTCGCCGGCCTCAGAGGAGGGTTGCGCGCTGGATACGCTGGGGTTAGATTCAGAGGAGCTTTCCGGGGTAGAAGAAACATTGTTGTCTCCGCAGCTGGAGAGGACGAGGGAGGCCATCAGGGCCGCTGCAATTATCGAAGTCAGCTTTTTCATTTTCGATTCTTCCTTTCTTCTTTTTACAAGTATATTGTACGGTTTTTCTTGTAATTTCAAAAGCAATCTGCGGTATAGCTTCTGTAAAACGAGGGTAAAAAGGCGGCGTGCAAATGTAAAACGCCCCGTCTCCGGATAGGTCCGAAGACGGGGCGCGGAAAAGTCTCTGCTAGATTTCAGAGTTCTTTACGGAATCGAACTCCTTGCCGATTTCCTCGGGGAGCTTGGTCAGCAGGCTGACCACGACGATGACAATGGAGGACACCAGGAAGCCGGGGACGATCTCGTAGACGTCGAAGATGCCGCCGCTGTTGAGCCACCAGATGCAGGCAGTGACGCCGCCGGAAATGATGCCCCACAGTGCGCCCTGCTTGGTGGTCCGCCGCCAGAATAGGGAGAAAAGGACGATGGGGCCGAAAGCTGCGCCGAATCCGGCCCAGGCGAAGGCAACCAGTTTGAAGACCGACTCGTTGATCTTATACATGAGGGTCCCCTCCGCGGGGTTTTCCACCGATACCAGCAGGGCGGCGACGATGGAGATCACGATCACCGTGATGCGGCTGATCCAGAGGAGGGTTTGAGGTTTTGCCTGTTTGTTGATAAGCCCGCCGTAGAGGTCAGACGACACAGCGGAGGAGGCAACTAGGAGCTGGCTGTCGGCGGTGCTCATAATTGCCGCCAGGATGGCGGTCAGCAGAATACCGGTGATGACCGGCGGGAAAAGCTTGCCTACCATCGTGATGAACACCTGCTCGGGATCGGCGAGGTTCGGGTAGAGGAAAGAGCCGAGGACGCCCACCAGGATGGCGGCGCCGAGAGTAATCACGACCCAGATGATAGCGATGATCCGCGCCGGCCGGATCTCTTTGGAGGAACGGATTGCCATGAAGCGGGGAAGGATGTGGGGCTGGCCGAAATAGCCGATACCCCAGGCCAGGGCAGAGATCAGCAGAAGGATGTTGACATGGCCGTCCGCCATGGGAAGCAGGGTGAATTTTTCCGGAATCTCCGCCAGCAGAGCCGTGACGCCTTCACCGCCGCCCAAGGTGCAGAATGCGACGATGGGGGTAACGATCAGAGCCAGAAACATCAGAACGCCCTGGATGGTGTCTGTCCAGCAGACTGCCAGAAACCCGCCCAGAAAGGTGTAGGAGACGATAATGATGGCGCCGATGAGCAGCGCCTGCTGGTAGGGAATGTTAAATACCGATTGAAAGAGCTTCGCACCTGCCGAAAACATGGACGCAGTGTAAAAAAGGAAGAAGATTAGGATGAAAATAGAGGAAACGCCTTTGATGATCCCTTTTTTGTCATGAAAGCGGTTTTCAAAAAACTGGGGCAGCGTGATAGAGTCCCCGGCTACGGCAGTGTATTTGCGGAGGCGCTTTGCGACGATCAGCCAGTTGAGATAGGTCCCCAGCGCCAGTCCGATGGCCGTCCAGATTGCCTCCGACGTACCGCCGAAGAGGACATAGGCAGTTCCGGGAAGGCCTAGAAGCAGCCAGCCGGACATATCCGATGCCTGAGCGGACATGGCCGCGACCCAGGGATTCAGGTTGCGGCCGCCGAGAATATAGTCGGAGGCATTCTTATTCTTTTTGAAGAAATAGAATCCGATCCCAACCATGGCTACCAGGTAGCAGAGAAAAACGATGATAATAATTCCAATATTGTCCACGATCTGTTCACCCTTTTGTGATATTTTCTCTTATTTTAACATAAAAGCAGCAAGATAGCAAGATAAAGCGATGAATTAGAAAAGAGAACTTTTTTGGAAATATTGGGCATTTTTCAGGATTTTACATATATTGTTTGAATTGATGGGCGGATTATGGTAAAATAACGAAAGATGAGTTTCGTGGAAAGGGAGTGCGGCATGGAAGGCGGGATCTCCAAAAAGATATTGGCTGTTTGGGAGGCCGGCGTGATTCTAGCTGCGGCGGTTCTGGCAGGGGCGGTTTTATGGTTTCTGCCTGCCCGCACATGGTATTGGTATCTGATTCTCTGGCTGATTGGGCTGGCGCTGGTGTTCTGTTGCTTTCTGTGGCTGCCTCTGCTGTATGAGAGCTGCCGGTATACGATCACGCCAGAATATATCGAATACAGCCGCGGCGTCTTTTTCTTTGTCCGGACCCGGGTGCTGCGCAGATCGATCATGTACGTGACCATTGTCCGGAGCCCGGTTTCGCCGCTGCTGCGGACCAGGAGCCTTGTGGTTTCCTCCATGGGCGGGAGCCTGATGCTGCCCTGCCTTCCCATACGGGAGGCAGAAGCCCTTCTTCAGGAGATCACACCCAAGCGTCCGGCTATCAAGTCGCGGATCTTCGCCTCCGGAAGGGGAAAGCGCCATGACTGAATTCGAGCGACAGCACCCGCTGGCAATTGTTCACGCCTTTTCCAAGTATATCCTGCTTTTGCTTCTGCCGCTGTTGCGGTCGCTGCTTTTGCTGAGGGGGGATGTCTGGGCCTGGGCGAAAGGCGCCTGGTTCGATATCCTGATTTTACTGTCTGTAGTGGGATTTGGTGTGCTCCAATGGCTGTGCACCACCTACGCTTTGCAGAATAAGGGAATTTATGTGGAAAGCGGCGTATTATTTAATGAAGCGCGGTACATTCCCTATGCCAATCTTTCTTCCGCGGTGGTGGAGAAGCCCTTTTACCTGCGTCCCTTCCACATCGTCCGGATGCGGATGGAAACGGACAGCGGGAGCAGCTCCCGTGCGGATATCAGCCTTCTGCTGCGGGAAGCCCAGGCCAAGGATTTCCTGGAAAAAGGGGTGGAATTTCTGGCCGAGGAGCCGGCGCGGCCCGGCGGTGAGCTGACGGCACGGACGTATCAGCCCCGTCCGCTTTACATTGCGATCCTTTCTCTGATTACCTCCAACACCCTGACCGGAGTGCTGTTTGTTTCCACGTTTATCTCCCAGACCGGCAAGGTCCTGGGGGAGCAGTTTGAAAAGCTGTTGGTCCATTCTCTGACCCGGATCGTCCAGTTTCTCGCTTTTCGGATTCCTCCGGCGGCCGCCATGGTCGCGGCGGTGATCCTGGGAGGGTGGGGAATCGCCTTTCTCATCAACCTGGTCAATCATCTGGGCTTTCGGGCGGTCCGGCGGGGGAAGCAGTTGTTTATCCGGGTGGGGGTTTTGGTCCGGAAGGAATACTACATGGCAGTGGAACGGATCAATTTCCTGACGCTGCGCCAGAGCCTGCTGACCAAGCTGTTCGGTTTCTGTTCGGCCTTTATCAACTGCACCGGCTACGGTAAGGAGAAGAACGAGCTGTCCGTGCTGCTCCCGGCAGTCGACAAGCGGGATCTGCGGCGGAATCTGCGGCTGATCCTGCCGGAGATTCGGGTTTCTGAACGGCGATATAAGCCGCCGCGCAAAGTCATCACTCGGTTCCTGATCCCGCCTTGCGGAACGATTCTGGGACTGCTGGCTGGGTTTTGGCTGTTGGGATACCTGTTCCCTTCTCTAGCGGAGCTGATCCGGTATTTTGCGATTATGGCGGAAATCCCGGCTGTTTGGTGGCTGTTTGTCAAGATCGCGGCCTTTTTTCATGTGGGGATCGGGATCCGGGGGGATATTTATACCTTCCACTCCACATTTGCTTATGCGTTTTTTACTACGGTTCTCCACAAGGATAAGATCGCAAAAGTGGAAATCCATCAGTCTCTGTTCCAAAAAATGTCAAACTGCGCGGATATCCGGGTTTATACCTTTACGGAAACCCGCCACCACATCCGAGTTCATAATGTCGACGCCTCTGAGGTGGAGGAGTTCCTTCGGATTCTGGGAAAATAGCCGGGCGGTCCGGCAAAATCAAAAGCCTGCAGGTTGCGGTTCTCCGCTTCTGTGGGCTTTTTTGTCAGCAATTGGGAATTTTTAGCGCTTATAAATTGTAAATAATTTGTGAATGGCCGGAATTCTGCAACCGGGACCGAAAAAAATAGTTGCAAAATAGTGACGAAGTGGTTATAATTAAAGACAGAGTGGTGAAGAGCGGTTAAAAATGGTGAAAAGTGCCACGAAATGAGCGGGTTTTGGACCGCGGGCCGCGGAAACCCAGCGGAAAAAACGGGCCTGCTCAAAAGGAGGTGGTGGGGAATGTTAATCGGCGAGTACGGTTACAGTATAGATATAAAAGGGCGTTTGAATTTCCCCGCCAAACTCCGGGAAGACCTGGGAGACCGGTTTATGATCGCAAAGGGGTTGGGCGACCACTGTCTGGCTGTGTATTCCATGGCTGAGTGGGAGGAAAAAACCGCCAAGATCAAAACCTATCCGACAGCGAAAGCAAAAGAGCTCCAGCGTTTCCTTTTTCCCAGCGCCTTTGAGGCCGAACCGGACAAGCAGGGCCGTATCGTCATTCCTCAGAATTTGCGGGAATATGCAGGCCTTGAAAAAGACGTCATGGTTGTTGGTACAGGCGACCGCTGTGAAATCTGGAGCAAGGACGAGTGGGAACGGATCAGCGGCAACATCAGCGCCGAATCCATCAGCGAGCTGGTGGACATTCTAGGTTTCTGAGTAAAGACAGATCACGATCCCAAGAACCGTATTTTATCCCAAGGAGGCAGTCATGGAGTTTTCTCACATCCCCGTCATGCTCCATGAGTGCATGGAGGGGCTCAACATCCGGGCGAATGGCATCTATGTCGACGGTACAGCCGGCGGCGCGGGACATTCTTCTGAAATCGCCCGGCGGCTGGATGGCGGACGCCTGATCGCCCTGGATCAGGATCCGGATGCGGTCGCGGCTGCTTCGGAGCGGCTGGCTCCTTTTCCGGGAGCGCAGGTCGTGAGGGCCAATTTCCGAAACATCCGAGAGGTCCTCGACGGGCTGGGAATCAGCCGAGTGGACGGGGTACTGCTGGATTTGGGAGTTTCCTCCCATCAGTTGGACACGGCGGAACGGGGATTTTCCTATCAGAAGGACGCGCCGCTGGATATGCGGATGTCCCAGGAAGGGACAAGCGCCGCTGATCTGGTCAATACCGCTTCAGCGGACGAGCTGTCCAGGATCCTCCGGGAATACGGTGAGGAAAAGTTCTCCTACCGTATTGCACAGGCCATTGTCCGCAGGCGGGAAAATGCGCCGATCACCACAACCTTCCAGTTGGCGGAAATCGTGAAATCTGCAATGCCGGCAGCCTCCAGACGGGAAAAAAATCCCTGTAAGCGGACGTTTCAGGCTCTCCGCATCGCAGTGAATTCGGAACTGGATGCTCTTTCCCAAGGACTTGACGAGGCCTTTGACCTGCTGGCTCCGGGCGGCAGGCTCTGTATCATCACCTTTCATTCCCTGGATGTAAGGATTTCTCTTTTTCATTTGCCGATCCCTCCCATCCGGGGGTCGATGCAGCGATTGA
>CAJMLQ010000025.1 GCA_905214265.1 uncultured bacterium | reverse complement strand
TCTGCTTGCGATTCTCCCTCCCAAGAAAAATGGGCCATTGTTCAGTAAGCATTATTTAAATCCATTCTTTTCTCTTGCATTTGCGGGAAAAAGCTGGTATGCTTTTCTCGAAGAATCCAGAAATTTTCGGCAGGGCCTGTGTGATGAAGCTGCAAAAGGCAATCTGCTACCGAGAAGAATTTCCCGTTTGCCGGATGGACCTGTATCTGCCGGAAAAGCCGGAGGCCGTTCTCTTATATTTCCACGGCGGTGGACTGGAGGGAGGAAGCCGCTCTGATCACGAACCGCAGTTCCGTCAGCTGGCAGAGTCCGGGATCGCCGCGGCTTCTCCTGCTGGTCGCGGATCAGGATATGCCCGCCTGATATGAGTAGAACTTGTTGCTGCAGGCTGCTCTCCGGCACTCGGACTGGGTACAGAAAAGCATCTAGGATGTTCACAAAATAAACCTTGTCTTTTGTAGGCTGGCGTGATAAAATAATAGCGATATGCCCTTTCCGGGCATGTGTGCAAAAATGGGCGGAAGCCCGGTTCCGGAGGTGCCGTTTTGGCCGAGCAGCAGACAATTTCCCACAGGCGTCCCGCCGTCCTTCTCCCCCCGGAGGAGGCCGGAAAACAGCGGGACTATACCGCCCGGTGCGCCGGGCTTTTAGCGGAGCGGTTTGGGGAGGACCACACTCTTCTCGCTCTGGTCCGCAGCTACGGCTGCCAGCAGAACACCTCCGACGGCGAGCGGCTCATGGGTATGCTGGCCGAAATGGGGTTCGGTTTTACTGAGGAGCCGGGAGAGGCCGACTTGATCCTTTATAACACCTGCGCTGTCCGGGAGAACGCAGAGGTCCGGGTGTTCGGCAACGTGGGTGAGCTGTCCCACCTGAAGGCCCGCCGCCCGGAGCTTCTCATCGGCCTGTGCGGCTGCATGGCCCAGCAGCGCCATGTGGCAGATAAAATCAAGCAAAGCTACCCCCAGGTGGACTTCCTTTTCGGGACCCACACCCTTCATAAATTCCCAGAGATTCTCTGGGAGGCCTTGGTCCGCCGGAAACGGGTCTTTGACGTGGAGGAATCCGACGGCGTCATTGCTGAAGGACTGCCTGTCCAGCGTACCCCCGGCGTCAAGGCCAGCATCCCCATTATGTACGGCTGCAACAATTTTTGCACCTACTGCGTGGTGCCTCTGGTACGGGGCCGGGAGCGCTCCCGGCTGCCGGAGGACATCCTTGCGGAGGTACGGCAGGCTGTAGCGGACGGCTACCGGGAGATCACCCTTCTGGGCCAGAACGTCAACTCCTACGGCAATGACCTGGACATCGGCTGGCACTTCCCGGATCTGCTCCGGGCGGTCAACGAGATCCCAGGGCAGTTCTGGATCCGTTTTCTCAGCTCCCATCCCAAGGACTGCACCCGGGAACTTATCGATGCCATCGCCTCCTGTGAAAAGGTCTGCAAGCATATCTACCTGCCGGTCCAGAGCGGAAGCGACCGGATCCTGCAGCAGATGAACCGCCATTATACGGTGGAATGGTACAAGGAGCTCATCTCCTACGCCCGGGAGAGGATTCCCGGCGTCCTCTTCACCACTGACCTCATTGTGGGCTTCCCCGGCGAGACGGAAGAGGACTTCCGTCAGACCCTCCGGCTGGTGGAGGAGGTGCGCTTCGCCTCCCTTTTCACCTTTATCTATTCCAAGCGGGAGGGGACCCGCGCCGCTCTGATGGACGACCCCGTCCCAAAGGCGGAAAAATCCCGGTGGTTCCAGGAGCTTCTCAACGTCCAGCGGAAGATCGGCGCGGAATACTACCAGACCTATACCGGCCGGACTTTTACGGTCCTGGCGGAAGGGAAGAGCGGGCTGGGCCTCACGGGACGGACGGAATTCAACGCGGTCATCGATTTCCCTGGGGATGAGTCCCTTATCGGGCGCTTTCTCCGCGTGAAAGTCACCGAGGCGAAAAACCACGATCTCCGCGGAGAACTCCGCGAAATTTTATAACGGCAAAACGCCCCGTCAAAGGGGTCTTGCGATAGAATCCACTCAGTGGAAAAAAGAAAGGTACGGTAACATCCATGGATCTGATTAAAATGGCCCGGGAAATGGGCAAGGAAATCCAAGCCACCGAGGCTTACAAGGCCTACGAAGCTGCTAAGAAAGCCAACGACGAGGATCAGGCCCTCCAGGACGGCATCAATGAGTTCAATCTTAAGCGCATGGCACTGAATCAGGAAATGCAGAAGGAGGAGAAGAACTCCGATAAGCTGCAGGCCCTCAACGAGGAGCTTCAGGAGATCTATACCAAGGTCATGGGCAACGAGCATATGATGGCCTACAACATCGCCAAGCAGGATCTGGATGACATGATGCAGAAGATCAACTCCATTCTGGTCATGTGCGTTAATGGCGAGGACCCCGACACCTGTGAGATCCCCGAGCACAGCTGCACGGGCTCCTGCTCCACCTGCGGCGGCTGCCACTAAGCCCGTCTGCAGCACATCGTATTTATTGGCGAGGCCGCGATTCGTCGCGGCCTTTCTGAGGTTCTGAAGGCCGCGGAGCGCGCCGGAGTACAGGAGGTTTTTTCGTGGGCAAACTATCCCCCATGATGCAGCAGTATCAGGAGATCAAGGCCGGATACCCGGACTACATCCTGTTTTACCGCATCGGCGACTTTTACGAGATGTTTTTCGACGACGCCCTCACCGCGTCCCGGGAGCTGGAGCTGACGCTGACGGGGCGGGACTGCGGGCTGGAGGAGCGCGCCCCCATGTGCGGGGTCCCCTATCACGCCTGCGAGGTCTATCTGAAAAAGCTGGTGGAAAAGGGCTATAAGGTGGCCATCTGTGAGCAGATGGAGTCTCCCTATGAGGCCAAGGGCGTGGTCAAACGGGAGGTCATCCGCATCACTACCCCCGGCACCATCGTGGAGGGCAGCATGCTCCCCGAAGGGGAGAACAATTACATTGCCAGCGTTTTTTACGACGAATCCGGCTTCGGCGTCTGCTTTGCCGACGTGTCCACCGGCGAGGCTCTTTTTACCCAGAGCAATGAAAAGGATCCGGAGCGTCGGATCATCAATGAACTCTCCAAATTCTCCCCCAAGGAGCTGCTCTTTAACGGCAGGTTCCTCGACTGCTTGGAGGCCCGGGATTTCATCAAAAGCCGTCTTCACTGCGTCGCCGACCCCCAGGAGGATGCGGTATACGACCAGAAAAACTGCGTGCGCACGGTGCTCTCCCAGTTCGGAAAGCCGGACCTGGAGAGCCTGGGGCTGAAGGGCAAGACCTTCGCCCTTTACGCCGTGGCCAGCTTGGTCCAGTACCTGCGGGAGACCCAGATGGCCGGAGCCCAGCGGCTGACGGCCCTCACCGCTTACAGCGAGGAGCAGTACCTTTCCATCGACTTCACCGCGCGCCGGAATCTGGAACTCACCGAGACTCTCCGGACCAAGGAGAAGCGCGGTTCCCTCCTCTGGGTCCTGGACAAGACTAAAACCGCCATGGGCAAGCGGCTCATGCGCAAATATCTGGAGCAGCCCCTGGCCTCCATCCCCCAGATCACCCGCCGTCAGTCGGCGGTGGCGGAGCTGGTGGAAAAGACCATGGACCGATGCGAGCTTATTGAGGCCCTAAGCGGCGTCCACGACCTGGAGCGGCTCATGACCAAGGTGGTCTACGGCACCGTAAACCCACGGGAGCTGCTCTCCCTTTCCTATACCGCCCAGAACCTTCCCCGGGTCAAGGAGATCGCCCAGCACTTCACCAGCAGCCTTTTGGCGGATCTGAACCGCCGGCTGGACGTCCTGGCCCAAATGCGGGCCCTTATCGATTCCGCTATCGCCGACGACGCGCCGGTGAATATGAAGGACGGCGGCTATATCAAGGCGGGCTACCGTCCCGAGCTGGATGAGCTGAAAAACATCCAGAAAAACGCCAAGGGTTACCTTGCCGAGATCGAGGAGCGGGAGCGGCGGGAGACCGGCATCAAAAACCTTCGCATCAACTATAACCGGGTGTTCGGCTATTACATAGAGGTGACAAAATCCTTCCTGAGCCAGGTGCCGGACCGCTATATCCGCAAGCAGACCCTCACCGGCGCGGAGCGGTTTATCACCGAGGAACTGAAGGATCTGGAGAGCAAAGTCCTCTCCGCCAGCGACAAGATGATCGCCATGGAGGCGGCCCTTTATGAGGAAATTCGCAAGGAGGTGGCCGCTCAGCTGCCGGTCATCGAGGAGACTGCCGCCGCCGTGGCCCAGCTGGACGTTCTGGCGTCCCTGGCCCAGGTGGCGGTGGACAACCGCTATGTCCGTCCGGAGCTTTCGGTGAACGGCGAGATATCCATTCTGGAAGGCCGTCATCCCGTGGTGGAGGCCATCTTCCCCCAGATTCCCTTCATTCCCAACGACACCCTTCTGGACGGGGACAAAAACCTGGTGTCGGTGATTACCGGGCCCAATATGGCGGGAAAATCCACCTACATGCGCCAGGTAGCCCTGATCGTCATCATGGCCCAGATGGGTTCCTTTGTTCCGGCCCGGGCGGCGACTATCTCCATCGTGGACAAGGTGTTCACCCGGGTGGGAGCCTCCGACGACCTGACGGCGGGGCAGTCTACCTTTATGGTGGAGATGAGCGAGGTCGCCCACATCCTTCAGAACGCCACGCCCCAGAGCCTGGTGATCCTGGACGAGATCGGCCGGGGCACTTCTACCTTTGACGGCATGAGCATCGCCAAGGCGGTGGTGGAATACATCGTCCGGGAGAAGAGCCTCCGCTGCAAGACCCTATTTGCCACCCACTACCACGAGCTGACCGAACTGGAAAATCAGTACGACGGCGTGGTCAACTATAACATTGCCGTGAAAAAGCGGGGCGATGATATCATCTTTCTTCGGAAGATCCTCCGGGGCGGCGCCGACGACAGCTACGGCATCGAGGTGGCCAAGCTGGCCGGGGTGCCCCAAAAGGTCATCAAGCGGGCCAAGGTGGTGCTGACAGAACTGGAAAAGAGCGTCAACAAGCCCACCCTGACGTACCAGCCTGAGCCGGACGGGCAGATCTCCTTCGCCGACCAGCAGAACCATGCTGCGGTGGAAAAGCTCCGGAAAATGGACGTGGACAGCATGACCCCCCGGGAGGCGCTGGAGGCCCGTTATGAATTGAAAGCCATCCTGAAATGACCGAAAGGAGCACAGCTATGGCCAAAGAGAAACGTTTTGTCAAACTGATGGAAGAAAGCCAGGGCTTGACCGGGGCCGCTACCATTTACGTTGATACTCAGACCGGGGTTCACTATCTCCTGGTGCAGAGTGGATACGGCGCGGGCCTCACCCCCCTTCTGGACGAGCATGGCGCTCCGGTAATCGACAAGGACGCCGTCACGCCCCGGAATCCCTGGAGGACCATGGATGAATAAGAAGTGGAGAAGCCGACTGATCCAGACGGCTGCCGCCATCTTGCTGGTGGGCGGCGTGGAAGCGCTCTTTTACACCTTTGGCGTCACCCCCGATAAGTTGGGCGGGATCAGCTTTTCTTCTACAGCGTATCAGTTTTTGTTGGCGTTGCTGTATTTTCTCGACGTACCGATCCTGGCCTGCGTTGCCGGATACCGGAAGTGGATCGGCGCGCTGTTCGGTTACGGCGTCATGGTCGGGCTTCAACTGGCGTCCATGGAGATCCTCGGCGCGCCGTTTTACGGCATCGCCCTGCGGTTTGAAAATTGGAAGGCGGTCCTTTGGATTCTGGCGGTGTGCAATGCCCTGCTGACACTGGGGGCATACCTTCTGGGACAGTTTCTTCGCCGCCGCGGCTGGGGACTGTCGGTTCCGGGCGAGCATTGAGGGAAAGGAGGCCCGTTATGCCGAAAATCAACGTTCTGCCGGGGGCGGTGTCGGAATTGATCGCCGCCGGTGAGGTCATCGAACGCCCTGCGTCCATCGTCAAGGAGCTGGTGGAGAATTCCATTGACGCGGGCGCTTCCATGATTACGGTGGAGATTCAAAACGGGGGTGTCCGCTACTTGCGGGTCACGGACAATGGTTGCGGCATCGCCCCGGAGGACGCGGCCACCGCGTTCCTTCGCCACGCCACCAGCAAGGTCCGGGACGCCTCTGACCTGGACCGGATCGGCACCCTGGGCTTCCGCGGAGAGGCGCTGGCGTCCATCGCCGCTGTGGCCCATGTGGAGATGCTCACCAAGACCGCCGGGGCGGAGACCGGGACACTGGTGAAAATCAGCGCCTCCCAGGTGGAGGCCGTTGCCGAGGCCGGTTGCCCCCAGGGAACGACCCTGGTGGTTCGGGACGTTTTCTACAACGTTCCCGCCCGGCTGAAATTTCTGAAAAAAGACGTTTCCGAGGCCAACGCCGTGGAAAGTATCGTGGAAAAGATCACCCTTTCTCATCCGGAGATCTCCGTCAAGTTCATCCGGGACAACCGGACGGTCTTCCACACTCCCGGCGATGGAAAGCTCTTAAGCGTGATCTACACCATCTTCGGTCGGGAGTTTTCCCAGAATCTCATGCCGGTGGAATACGCACTGAACGGCGTCCGGGTGACCGGCTACGCGGGAAAGCCCATGTACAGCCGGGCCAACCGCTCCATGCAGCACTTTTTCGTCAACGGCCGCTACACCAAGACCAAGACCGCCGGGGTGGCTTTGGAGGAGGCGTATCGTTCCTCCATCATGGTGGGGAAATTTCCTTGCTGTGTTCTGCAGTTGGAGATGCCCTACGACCAGGTGGACGTCAACGTCCATCCCGCCAAGATCGAGGTGCGTTTTGTCAGCGAGAAGGCGGTTTTTGACGCGGTGTATTTTGCGGCGAAAAGCGCCATCACCCAAGACAACGTCCTCGTTTCTGGAAGAGATGTGGAAGAGAAGCGTCCTGCCGGGGGGCTTTTGTCTCAATTTGAACAGCCGGGGGGGGAACAGCAGGTCCTGGAGGCCCCCGCCGTCCCCGTTCGCCGGGAAAAGCCGGAGGAGGAGCCGCCCCTGCCGGAGCCGCCGTCTTTCAAGCGGGAGCTTCCGCCGGAACCGGACGGACATCCTTTTGAAGGCTTCCGGGAGCTGTCGGTGGCCGATGCGGCACCCATCTACCGGGCCGCGCTGGAACAGGAACGAGGGCCGGAGATCCAGGTTCTTCCGGCTGCGGAACCGATTGCGCCGCCGGTCCAGCCGGTGCGGGAGACGACCTGTTACCGGGTACGGATCATCGGCGAGCTGTTTTTTACTTACATTTTAGCTCAGATTGATGAGACTTTTGCCATCGTGGACAAGCACGCCGCCCACGAGCGGATTCTCTACAACCGGTTGAAAGAAAGCCGGGACGGCCTGGAAAAGCAGTATCTGCTCACCTCGGCGGTGGTGACCCTTTCCAAGGCGGAGCATGAATGTGTGCTGGACCGTCTGGAGACCCTGGACCGGTTGGGCTTTACCGTGGAGGACTTTGGGGGCAGTGCCGTGGTGCTGCGGTCGATCCCGGCAGTGGCCGGAGGAGCCGGCCCCAAGGAGATGTTCCTGGAGATCGCCGCTTCCATGGCGGAGATGCGCCGCCAGCAGCTGCCCGAGGTGGTGGAGGACATCCTTCACCGGATCGCCTGCCGCAGCGCGGTCAAGGGGGGCGATTTGAATTCCCCGGAGGAGCTGCGGAAGTTGGTGGAGACCATTTGTACGGATGAAAACGTCCGGTACTGCCCCCATGGACGTCCGGTGATTCTCCAGTACACCCGGGCGGAGCTGGAGAAGCTCTTCGGACGGATTCCGTAAAATTCATCCGTAAATTTGAAAATCAAATGCCGCTGTGGGCAGGAGAAAAATTTGGAGTGTTTCCAGTGATGTAAATAGAAAAGGGAGCCGGACTAGTGGAGAGGAGCGTTTGACATGAAAAGCATCAAGCCCGGGCGGGGCCCCTCCGCCATGGAAACCGTCGGAGCCGTCATTGCGGTGGTATTCGGGATCTTCTGGACCATTACGGCGATTTCCATGGGAGCGCCGGTGATTTTTCCGGTCTTCGGCGTCATTTTTATCCTGATGGGCGCAGTACAGGGGCTTTACCATCTGAAAAACGCTGTGGGGAAGGACCGTTTTTCCGAATTCGATATTACGGATTCGTCGGAGGAGGGGGCTCCCTTTGACCGCGTGCAGAAGCAGAAAGATTTGAAGGAGCCGATGATCCGGCGGGAAAGGAACTTCTGCCCCTTCTGCGGGGCAGAGGTCCACCCGGATTTTTGCTTTCTGCGAGAGGTGTGGGAAGAAGCTGCCGGAAAGCCCGGGCGGACGGAGTGGGACAGATGGGAATCGGAATGAATGAAAAGAGGTTGGGATGTATGCAGTTTGACACGGATTTTCCGGGCGGAAACGGTGCGGTTCTTTCCGTTGACGGTGACACAGTTGCGGTAGAACGGGAGCTGCGCGACACCCAAGGCGACTGGTTTTACTGGGCGTTCCGCGCGCGGGATTGCGGTGGCCGGACGGTGCGGTTCCGGTTTCCGTCGGAGCAGCGGGTCGGGTATTTCGGTCCGGCGGTTTCCCATGACCGGAAGCACTGGGAATGGTTGGGCGCCCGGGACAGCGGGGGAGGCTTTACCTATACCTTTGCGGCGGGAGAGGACGAGGTCTATTTTGCCCACAATATGATTTATTCTGCCGGGATGTTCGAAGACTTCTGTGCGGAGAAGGGATTGGTCCCGGAGCGGCTCTGTGTCAGCCGCAGCGGCAGGGATGTGCCCTGTCTGCGGATCGGCGGCGGGGAGCGGATCATCCTGCTCACCGCACGGCATCACGCCTGTGAATCCACGGGAAATTATGTGCTGGAGGGGGCGCTGGACGGCTTCCTGCAGAATTTGCCGGAGGGCTTTTCGGTTATAGCGGTGCCTTTTGTCGACTATGACGGCGTGATGACTGGGGATCAGGGCAAAAACCGCGCGCCTCACGATCACAACCGGGATTATCCTATTGACGGCGGGCCGTCCCTTTATCCGGAGACGGCGGCGATCCGGGCGCTGCTGGATGAGGGACGGGTGGAATACCTCTTCGACTGCCACTCGCCGTGGCATCTGGGCGGCCGCAACGACAAGGTGTTCATCGTCCAGAAAGGGGACACGGAGCCCCTTCACGCCTTTGCGGAGCTGTTGGCTGCGGCTGCTGCGGCAGAGCCGGGAGCGATAGCCTATGACCCGGCGGACGACATCGCGCCGGGGGAAGACTGGAACTCTGCTGCCCCGGATTTTCCCAGTGCGACCAATTACGCGGGGAAGGTGTCCTCCATGCGGCTCACCTTCAGCCTGGAAACGGCTTACTTCGGGACGGAGGAGAACCGTTTCAGCCAGGAAGGTGCGCGGCGCTTGGGGCACGCACTGGCGGCTGCAATGAGAAGTTGGGCCGGTAGGGATTTATAGAGGAGGCACGGCAATGCGGGGGTTGAGCCGGTTCCGGGAGCCGGGCTCTGCCTGGAAAAGAGGAGAGGTCCTTGGCTGGGCAGCGGGCTTCCTGGCGCTGGGGATTTTGATGGGCATCTTTTCCAAATGGCTGGACGCCATGTCCATCGACAATGAGATCTGGTGGCAGCGGATCCTTGGGGCGCTGGATCTGCGCAACATTTTTTCCGAGCTGCCGGTGTGGTTGCTGCTGGGGACGGTGATCGCGGTTTTTTCCGGAACAGCGGGACAGGCGGCAGGGAACGTGTTCCTCTTTTTTGCCGGGATGACGGCCAGCTATCACGCATACACCGTTTGGGTATGCGGCTTCAATCCCCAGCGCTATATGCTCATCTGGTACGGGATCACTTTGTTCAGTCCTTTGGCGGCGGTGTTTTGCTGGTGCTCCGGGGGAAGGACCCGGGCGGCGGGGATTTTGCAGGTGCTGCTTTTTGCCGGGATGATGGGATTCGCGTTCCATGCCGGGCGGTTTTATCTGGATATAGGGCGGTGGGCTGACCTGCTCTTTTTGGCGCTGATGGCCGCGGTGCTATGGCAGGGATTAAAAAAGACCGGCGTGCGGTTGGCGGCGGCCTTTGTGCTGCGGATAGCAGCAGGGTGGCTTGTTGGTTTTTAAGAGGTCAAACAGGGGTGAGGAGATGGAGAAGATACGGCTGCTGGCGGTGGTCGGGCCGACAGCTTCGGGGAAGACGGCGCTGGCGGTGGAGTTGGCCAAGCGGTTTGGTGGGGAAGTCGTCTCCGCAGATTCCATGCAGGTTTACCGGAAGATGGACATCGCTACGGCTAAGCCCACTCCGGAGGAGATGCAGGGGGTTCCCCATCACCTTATCGGCTATGTGGGAATGGAGGAGCCGTACAGCCTGGCGCGGTACGTGGAGGACGCCAGGGAGGCCATTGCGGGCGTGGCGTCCCGGGGTGCAGTCCCCATCCTGGCGGGGGGGACCGGACTTTATGTGGACACGCTGCTGGAAAACCGGGACCTTGGGGAAGCCGGAGGAAGCGGGGTGCTCCGGGAAGAGCTTTACGCCATCGCCCGGGAGAAGGGCAACGGGTATCTGCTGGAAATGCTGCGCCGGGAGGACCCGGAGGCGGCGGAATCTCTCCACGAGAATAATCTGGTCCGGGTGGTTCGGGCGCTGGAGGTCTGCCGCACGGCGGGGATGACCATGTCCGAACTGCAGCGCCGGAGCCGGGAAACGGAACCCCTTTACGACTGCTGCCGCATTGGAATCGCTTACCGGGACCGGCAGGTTTTGTATGAGCGGATCAACCGGCGGGTGGACGGGATGCTGGAGACGGGACTCCTGGACGAGGCCCGGGCCTTTTTCCGGGAGGGCAAGCAGACGGCGGCCCAGGCTATCGGCTACAAAGAACTGAAGCCCTATCTGGACGGGGAATGCGGACTGGAGGAAGCTGTGGAAAGCCTGAAGCAGGCCACCCGGCGGTACGCCAAGCGGCAGCTCACCTGGTTCCGCCGCGATCCCCGCATTCGCTGGGTCTATCCCGACGGGGAGGGCGGGGCGGAGGCGGCGCTGCGGGAAGCGTCGGAAATTGCCGAAATTTTCTTGGAAAATTCGAAAAAAAACCGGGAAGAAATTTGATTTCCCTGTAGAAAAATCCTGCGGGTTGTGGTAGAATAAAACTGGATATTTATTTCTGGGATCGAGAAAGACAGAAGGTATAGGAGGTTCCCCATGAAAAACATGAATTTGCAGGACATATTTCTGAATCAGGCCCGGAAGGATCGGATCAATCTCACCATTTACCTGACAAACGGGTTCCAGTTCAAGGGGATCGTCAAGGGATTCGACAGCTACACCATTATTCTGGACTGCGACGGGAAGCAGAACATCGTTTATAAGCACGCGGTGTCCACCATCATCCCCGTCCGGCCCATCGCGATCCTGAACGCCAGCGAGGAAGCGGAGAATTGAGTTCCCGGGTCATCAAAATATCAGCGGCGCTTCTGTCGGTGTTTCTTCTGGGCTATGTGGCGTTTCAGATTTTCAGCAATTCCCGGAACAGCTATACCACGCAGACCGTCTACGCCCAGAATGTAGCCCAGACGATTTCCGTGGAAGGAATTTTTTTCCGGGAGGAGACTGTGGTTCCGGTCGAGGCTTCCGGCGTGGTCAGTTCTTACTACAGCGTGGGGACCAAGGTGGCCGTCCGGACGCCGCTGGGCTGCGTGTATCAGGATGACGCGGCGGTCCGGAACCAATACCGGCTTCAGGATCTGCAGAGCACCCTTGACGCACTGAAAAAAGCGGAAAGCGCCGCGGCCGCATCCGATGTGGTCAAACCGGAGGTTTTGAATGGACAAGCCGCCGATTATGTAAACCGTGTGATTGCAGGCCGGGACGACGGGGACCTCACCGGACTGGCCGGACTGAAATCCAGCTTACTGGAGGTTCTGGCACGGCGGAGTGTGGTGCTGTCGGAGACCGAAGGCTATGCGGACCGCGTGGTAGAGCTGGAGGGGCAGGTAGCGGCGCTGAAAAGCCAGGTGGCAGGCGACGTTCAGGAATTCGTCTCCACGGCTTCGGGGTACTATGTGGACCATGTGGACGGCTGGGAAGAGACGCTGACAGCGGACTATCTCGAGGGGATGACGGCACCGGATGTCGACCGGTTTGTGGCGGAATACAACGGCTACAGCGCGGATCAAAGCGCGGTGAAGATCGTATCCAATCACGAATGGCAGTTTGTTGTGTCCCTGTCCGAGCAGGAACTGCAGAGCCTGGCGGGAAACCGTACGGTGTCGCTGCAGTTCCCAAATCGCAAGGAGAGCGTGAAGATGACGGTCCGCTCATCGGAACGGGACGCGGAAAGCGGACGCTATAAGGTCTGTCTGGCAGGGGATACGGTCAACGCCTATCTGTTGGGAACCCGAGTTCAGTCGGCGGAGATTCTGGTTACCACCTACAGTGGACTGAAGATCCCTAAGGAGGCGCTGCGATTCCCGGACAATGAGATGGGGGTCTATGTCCTCGTCGGCGATAAAATTTACTTTCGAAAAATCGAGCAGATCTATGAAACCACGGATTACGTTCTCAGCCGGACTTACTATAAAGGAGACTCCGACGGGGCGGATTTCGTGAAGCTTTATGATACCATTATTGTGAAGGGCAAGGATTTATATGACCAGAAGTTGCTTCGGTGACGTCCCGGACGTTGCCGGGAACCTTCGAAAAATTCGCGAGCGTGTCCAGGAGACAGCCGCCTCCTGCGGGCGGAGAGCGGAGGAGATCGCTCTGATGGCGGTGACGAAAACTGTGCCGCCGGAGCAGGTCAACCTGGCGCTCCGGGAGGGAGTCGCCCTACTGGGGGAGAACCGGGTGCAGGAGTGCTGTGAAAAGTACCAAAGCTACTGCTGTGGGCGGGAACAAATTCACTTTATCGGACACTTGCAGACGAACAAAATCCGCGTTATAATAGACAAGGTATCCATGATTGAATCCGTGGACACCATCCATCTGGCGGCGGCTCTCGAAGAGGAGTGTACCCGGCGCGGGATGGAAATGGACATCCTCCTTCAGGTCAACATCGGCGCGGAACCCACCAAAAGCGGGTTCCCAGCGGAGGAGCTCTCGGAGGCTTATCGGGAAATCAGCGTTTCCTGCAGCCGGTTGCGGGTGCGGGGGCTGATGGCCATTCCGCCGAATCTGCCGGGAGACCGGTATTTTGGGCGGATGGAGGAATTATACAGGCGACTGCGGACGGACGCCGACCCCGGGCGGACGCCGGACATCCTATCCATGGGCATGTCGGGGGATTTTGAACGGGCGATCCGGTTCGGGTCGACCCAGATCCGGCTGGGACGGGCGCTGTTCGGCGAACGGACTCCGGCGGGACAAGGAACAAGCGGGGCGTGAATGCCGCGAAGACAGAAAGGCGGAATGAATATGGGACTGGTTGGAAAACTGAAAGAAATGTTTACCGAATATGACGACGAGTACGATGAGGAGCTGGAACCCGCGCCGGAAATCGATGACTTCGACCGGATCAAGCAGGGCAGCGGCTCTCCCAGCGCGTACGACGATTACGAACAGAGCGCGGCGGCTCCGGCCTCCGGGGGAAACCGGAGCAAGGTGGTCAATATCCATGCCACCACCCAACTGCAGGTGGTTTTGGTGAAGCCGGAACGTTTTGAGGACGCCCGGGGCATCGCTCAGCACCTGAACGCCAAGCGGACAGTGGTGCTGAATCTGGAGTCGGCGTCCAAGGAGCTTTCCCGGCGGCTGCTGGACTTCTTAAGCGGTGTGGCCTTCGCCAACAACGGCGAGGTGCAGCGGGTGGCCAATGCGACGTTCATCATCCTGCCCTCCAATGTGAATTTAATGGGCGACTTGCTGGACGAGCTGGAAAATTCCGGCGTATATTTCTAAAATGAGCGGCGGGGCACAGAAGGAACGGGAGTATTTCGCGGCCAGGCTGCGGAATCTGTTTGAGCTCTGCGAAAAGCTCGGGTGCCCGCGGTTTTCAGATTTCCTGAACGAGGAGGAAGCGGCCTGGGCGCTGCCGCTGGCGCGGCACGGGGGGTTTCCGTTCCGTTTCTGGGGCGGTTTCCCGGGGGCCGGGCGGGTGATGCTGGGCGTTTTTCCGGAGTGGATGGAGCCGGACGAGGAGATATTCCCCATTACGGCCTGCACCTTCTGCTTTCCGGCGGCGTTCCCGCTGACCCACCGGGATTTTCTGGGCTCGCTGATGGGCCAGCAGATCCGGCGGGAGCTCGTCGGGGACATCGTAGTCCGGGAAGGGGAGGCGTATGTCTTTGCCGACGAGCGAGTGGAAAAGGTCCTGCTGACCCAGGTGGACCGGATCGGTCGGGTCGGGGTGGAAGTCCGGAAGGGTGCGCCCAATGAGATCATCGTGGAACAGCGGTTCCGGGAGATCCGGGGGACGCTGGCTTCTCTGCGGTTGGATGCGGCGGTGGCCCTCTGTTGCGGCGTCAGCCGGGAAAAGGCAGCGGCAATGATCGCCGCCGGGCTGGTGCAGAAAAACCACGTGGAAATGGCAAATGTCAGCGCGGCGCTGGCGGACGGCGATGTCCTGTCGGTCCGCGGAAAAGGGAAATTCCGGCTGGAGACGGACGGAAGCCGGACCCGGAAGGGACGGGTTGCCGTCCGGGCGCTCCAATATTTGTAGATTGCCAAGCAAAACAACCTGAAAAGCCGGGGAGAACGCGCCGGCGGCTTTTCAGGCTGCTTTGTATTCATGGAAAGGAACAGGTGAAGACTCATGTCCAGCAAAACTCCGGACAAGCTTTTTGAAAAATCCGCATTCGGCTACCGGCCTGAAGATGTCGACCGGTATGTGGAACAGCTGAGTGCGCAGATCCGCTCCCTAGAGGCCGAAAAGGCGGATCTTCTGGAGAAAATGAAGATCCTGGCGGAAAAGGTCAGCGAGTACCGCAAAGAAGAGGGCGCTCTCCGGGATGCGCTGCTCGGTGCGCAGAAAATGGGGAATACCATTGTGACCGAGGCGAAAACCAAGGCGGACATGATGATTACCGACGCAAAATCCCGGTCGGAACGGATGGTTTACGAGGCGCAGAAAACTGCGGAGGAGACCCTCGGCGGCATCCGCTCCCAGGTGGACCGGGAGAAGATGACCCTGGCGAAGATGGAAAAGGCGGTGGCGGACTTTAAGTCCAAGCTGCTGAGCATTTACAAGGTGCATCTCAACGCGATTACCAGCCTCCCCGACATGGAGGAGGAATACCAGGAGTTCTATAACAGCCGGATCGGTGCGCGGAGCGAACCGGAACCGCCCGCCCCTGTCACGGAGCCGGAGGGGCCGGCCGCAGAAACGCCGGAGGAGCCGGCGCCTGCCGCGGAAACACAGGAGGAGGCCCCTGCGGCGTCCGCCCCCGAAGAGGCTGCGGAGCCGGAAATCTCCACTGTACGGTTCGACCGGGTGGAGAAGGACACGCCGACGCCCGCCGCGGGACCTGCCGCTCGGCCCGGCCGCAAGCTGAGCTTTGAGGAAAAGTTCGGCGAACTGAAATTCGGTAAAAATAACCCTACCCGCTGAATAACGGAAAAAGGAGCGATTGATTCCCATGGCACAGGAAAAACCCGATTACAATAAAACCTTAAACCTTCCCCAGACCTCGTTTGATATGCGGGCCGGACTCCCCAAAAAGGAACCGGGCTTCATCGAGCACTGGAATCAGATGGACTTGAACGGCCGGATCCTTGCGAAAAACGAAGGCAAGCCCCTGTATGTTCTCCACGACGGCCCCCCTTACGCCAACGGGGATATCCACTTGGGAACGGCGCTCAATAAGGTTTTGAAGGATATTATCGTCAAATATAAGAATATGACCGGCTACTGTTCGCCCTATGTTCCCGGTTGGGATACTCACGGCCTTCCCACCGAGCTGAAGGCGCTGAAAAAGATCGGCCTGGACAAGGACAAGGCGACTCCCGCTGAGATCCGCCGCCACTGCCGGGAATTTGCCATGAGCTATGTGGACATCCAGCGCGAGGAATTCAAGCGGTTGGGCGTCACCGGTGATTTCGCCGACCCGTACATCACCCTGAAGCCTGAGTTTGAGGCGGTTCAGGTGCAGGTCTTCGGTGAAATGGCGAAAAAGGGCCTAATCTATCGGGGAATGAAGCCAGTGTACTGGTGCTCCGAGTGCGGCACCGCTCTGGCAGAGGCGGAAATCGAATACAACGATGACCCCTGCGTCACCGTGTTTGTCAAATTCAAGGTCACCGACGACAAGGGGGTCCTTTCCAAGGCTGGGGTGGACATTTCCAAGGCGTATTTCGTCATCTGGACCACCACCACCTGGACCCTGCCCGGAAACCTGGCCATCTGCCTGGGGCCGGATATCGAGTACACGGCGGTCAAGGCCGGCGGCGAATACTATGTCATGGCCAAGGAGCTGGCCGACGGTGTGATGAAGGCCGCGGGAATCGCGGATTATGAATTTGTCGGGTCTTTCCTGGGCAGCGAGTTGGAGTATCTCAAGGCCGCTCATCCCTTCCTGGACCGGGAGTCCCTGGTCATCGTCGGAGACCACGTCACCTTGGACGCCGGAACCGGCTGCGTCCACACGGCTCCGGCCTTCGGTGTGGAGGACTTCGACGTCTGCAAGAAGTACCCGGAGATTCAGCTGGTGGTTCCGGTGGACGCTTCCGGGCGGCAGACCGAGGACGCAGGTGAGTTTGCCGGACAGACCCTGGAAGAGTCCAACAAGACCATTTACGCCCGGATGAAGGCGGATGGAAGCCTGTTTGCCTCCCAGAAGATCACCCACTCCTACCCCCATTGCTGGCGCTGCAAGGAGCCAGTCATGTTTCGGGCCACCGACCAGTGGTTCTGCTCCGTGGATGCTATCAAGGAGGACGCGGTCAAGGCCATCGAAGGCGTCCAGTGGATTCCCGAATGGGGCGAGGAGCGCATCAAGGGCATGGTCCGTGACCGCCGCGACTGGTGCATTTCCCGCCAGCGCCGGTGGGGCGTACCGATTCCCATTCTCTACTGCAAGGAATGCGGCAAACCCATCATCAACGACGCTTCCATCGAAGCCATTTCCGCCCTGTTCCGGAAGGAGGGCTCCGACGCCTGGTACCTCCGGGAGCCCGGGGAGTTCCTGCCGGAGGGCTTTGCCTGCGACGCCTGCGGCTGTACAGAATTCACCAAGGAACAGGACATTCTGGACGTCTGGTTCGACTCCGGCGTGACCCATGCCGCAGTGTTGAAGCAGCGGCCGGATCTGAAATGGCCCGCTGACCTCTATCTGGAAGGCGCGGACCAGTATCGGGGCTGGTTCCAGTCGAGCCTGCTCACCTCTGTGGCCACCACAGGGCAGGCCCCCTATCGGGCGGTGTGCACCCACGGATGGGTCGTGGACGGCGAAGGCCGGGCCATGCACAAATCCCTGGGGAATTCCATTTCCCCCGATGAGATCATCAAGCAGTACGGCGCGGATATCCTGCGGCTGTGGGTGGCTTCCTCCGACTATCACGCGGACATCCGGCTTTCAGGTGATATTTTGAAGCAGCTGTCCGAGGCGTACCGGAAGATCCGCAATACTGCCCGGTACATGCTGGGCAATCTGGACGGCTTCAACCCCGATACCGACCGGGTCTCTCCCGAAGAGCTGACCGAGCTGGACAAATGGGCTTATGAGCGGCTGGACGAATTAAACGACAAGGCCCGAGCGGGATATGACGCCCTGGACTACCACGTGGCTTTCCACGCCATCCACAACTTCTGCGTGGTGGAGATGTCCAGCTTCTATCTGGATATCATCAAGGACCGGCTGTACTGCGAGAAGCGAGACAGCGTTCTGCGCCGCGCCGCCCAGACGGCGATGTACGACATCCTCAGCGCCTTGACCCGGCTGGTGGCTCCCATCCTGGTGTTCACCGCTGAGGAGATCTGGCAGCATTTGCCGGCCTCCAAAGACCTGGATATGGAAAGCGTCTTCTTCAACGAGATGCCCGCCAAAGTGAACATCCCGGTTTCCGAGGCGTTCAACGCCAAGTGGGATCTGATTTACCGCGTCCGGGGCGACGTTTTGAAGGCTCTGGAGCCCAAGCGCGCTTCCAAGGAGATCGGCAAGTCCACCGACGCAAAGATCACCCTGACCTGCACCGGAGAGCTTTATGAGCGGCTCAGAGCGGTGGAGGAGGAACTTGCCGCTGCTTTTATCGTCTCCCAGGTAGAGATTCAGGAGGGGACGGAAGGCGAGATGGCCGGGGAAACCGAGGGGCTTTTCGTCACGGCCGCCCTGGCGGATGGGGAGAAGTGCGAACGCTGCTGGCTCCACGACCATACGGTGGGCAAAGATTCGGAGCACCCGACCCTCTGCGCCCGCTGCGCGGCTGCGGTCCGATAAACGAACTTCAAATTGCCGCCGGGAACCCTCCTGCGGCAATTTGTGTTGTAAAAATCACGACAAAGGATGGAACTGCCTGTTATGAGACGTTATATCGCTCTGCTGATGTCCGCCGCGCTGGTGGGCATCGACCAGTGGCTGAAGCTGCTGGCCAAGGAGTTTTTGAAGCCGGGGGAGACCACCCCCCTGATCCAGGACGTCCTGCACCTGACCTATCTGGAAAACCGGGGCGCGGCCTTCGGGATGATGCAGGGGAAAAAGTGGCTCCTCGTCTGGGCTACCGCCATTGTGCTGTTGGTGCTGATTCTAGCGGTCATGGCAGGGAAAATCAAGGGGACCTTCCCGCTGTTTTCCGTCTGCGTCATCATCGGCGGCGGCATCGGGAACCTTATCGATCGGGTATACCGGGGATACGTCATCGATTACATCCATGTGAAGATCATCAACTTTGCAATTTTTAACTTTGCGGACATCTGTGTGACCGTGGGAACGGCGATGCTGATCTGTTATCTGCTGTTCCACGAGCTGCTGGGACACCGGAAGCAGGAGGAGAAGGCCAGTGCCTGACCGGGCGCAGTGGACGGCAGAGACGGCGGATGCCGGGGTCCGGCTGGACGCTTTTCTTGCCGGGAGGATGGAAAAGACACGTTCGGCAGTGCAGAAACTCATCGATCAGGGCAGCGTCCAAGTAAACGGTTCCGCTGCCGCCAAGAATACCCGGCTCCGGGTGGGCGACTGGGTGGAGGTGGAAGTGCCGCCGCCGGAAGAACTGGACGTGAAGCCGCAGGATATCCCGCTGGATATCGTTTATGAGGACGGCGACCTGCTGGTGGTCAACAAGCCCAAGGGAATGGTGGTCCATCCCGCTGCCGGAAATCCGGACGGCACCTTGGTCAACGCCCTGCTCTTCCACTGCGGAGAGAGCCTTTCGGGGATTAACGGGGTGATCCGGCCAGGCATCGTCCACCGCATCGACAAAGACACCTCCGGGCTGCTGATCGTGGCGAAAAATGACCGGGCGCACCAGTCCCTGGCGGAGCAGATCGCAGTCCACAGTTTCACCCGAATTTATAACGCCGTGGTTTACGGCAATCTCAAAGAGGATGAGGGGACGGTTTCTGCGGCTATCGGACGGCACCCTACCGACCGGAAACGGATGGCGGTCCTCTCTTCCGGCGGTCGGGAGGCGGTGACCCACTACCGGGCCTTGGAGCGGTTTTCTAGCTTCACGCTGGTGGAATGCCGGCTGGAAACGGGACGGACCCATCAGATCCGGGTCCATATGGCCCACATCGGGCATCCGGTGGCTGGAGATCCGGTTTACGGGCCAAAAAAATGTATTACCGAGCTGCGAGGACAGTGTCTGCACGCCCGGGTGATCGGGTTTGTTCATCCGTCTACTGGAGAATACCTGGAATTTGACAGCGGGCTGCCCGCTTATTTTGACCAGTTTCTCACCAAGCTGCGACGGGACTGACCGGAGAGGAGAACGGCTTTTGCCCATGATGCTTTCAGAGATCCTTTTGGTGACCGACTGCGATGGCACGCTGCTTCAGAACGACCAGAGCATCGCGGAAGAGGATATTTCGGCAATCCGCGCCTTTCGGGAGGCTGGAGGGAATTTTACGGTAGCTACGGGACGCTCCATCCCCACGGGGGCGCAGGTACTCCGCCAGCTGGAACTGACGCTTCCTTGCGTGCTTTACAACGGCTCTATGCTGTACGATTCCGCCGGGGAGCAAATCCTCTGGACCGCAGAGGTGCCGTCCGGGGCGCGTTTTCTGGTGCGGGAGGTTTTGGAGCGGTTCGGTACGGAGGTGGGGATTGAAGTCCTGACCCTGGAGGGGATGTGGGTGCTTTCCTTCAACCAACTGGTTGATGCCCATTTGAATGGCCGTTGTTCGGCGCCGTACCGGGTCGTTTCCTATGAAGATATCGCGGAGGCCCATTGGCTCAAGGTGATGTTTGCCATGCCGGAGGAGCAGATGCCGGACTTTTCTGCGTTTCTCCGGGGATTCCCGGTAGAAGGCGTGCGGTTTGTCCGGTCGGAAAAGCTTTTTTTTGAAATTCTGCCTGCTGGAGCCACCAAGGGAAACGCTCTGAAGCGGCTGTGCCGGAGGACGGGGCTGCGGCTCTCCCAGACAGTGACCATAGGCGACTGTGACAACGATCTGGAAATGCTTCAGGCGGCACGGGTGGGGGTGGCGGTGGCCAACGCTTTCCCGGAACTGAAAGCGGCGGCGGACCTGGTTACGGTTACCAACCGGGAACACGCAGTGGCGGCGGTGATTGAAGAACTGATGTGGGACCCGGAAAAATATTTGATACAATATGGGAAGGGTGTATAAAATGGACAAGATATTGGATGCACTGTGTCTGACTGGAGTCGCGGGAGCTGCGGCCGCGGTTCTGGGAGTGGATCCGCCTCGGAGCGCGGTTTCTCCTCTGGAAGCGGTGGTGAAGGGTGCGGAGCGGGCTTTCCGCGGGGAGAAGGCAGATCGAGTGCTGCTTTATAATCCGGACGCGGTGGCCCTCTGGCTCTATCAAAAATATACGCCCCTTTTTCAGGAGGTCATGCTGCGGACTCAGCTGGCAATGCCGTTACGGTCGGTGATGCCATCGGTGACGCCGGTGTGCTTCGCCTCCATGTACACTGGGGCAATGCCGGAGGTCCATGGTATTCAGGCCTATGAGAAGCTGGTGCTGCGGACGGACACCCTGTTTGACGCGCTGATCCGGGCCGGAAAAAGGCCGGCCATTGTCAGCACCGAGGGAGACAGTATTTCGAAAATCTTCCTGGAACGGGAGATGGATTACTTCCTTTATCAGACGCCGGAGGAATGCAACCGGAAGGCTCTGGAACTGATCGCAGAGGACCGGTATGATCTGATCACAGTCTACAACGGCGACTATGACGCCGCTATGCATCGTCACTCGCCGGAAGGGGAGCCGGCATTGGAAGCACTGCGGCGGAACGCTGCGGCTTTTGCGGAGCTTTCCGACGCAACGGAGCGCTGCTGGGGCGGACACAATACCCTGGTGGCATTTGCGCCGGATCACGGCTGTCATGAGATAGACGGCGGACTGGGCAGCCACGGTCTGGAAATGGAGGAGGACATGAACATCATCCATTTTTACGGGTTCCAGCCCCGGAAGTGAATGGATTGAAAAAGAAATTGCCGGCCTTGTGCCGTTTGATAAATTAGTAAACGACCTGAAAGGATGAGTTTTATGGACGCGACCACCAAACTTGAACTGCGGAAGACCGCCTGCCGGATCCGGATGGGCATTATCGAGGGAACCTTCCACGCCAAATCCGGACATCCCGGCGGCTCTCTCTCCATTGCGGACGACCTGGCGTACCTCTACTGGAAAGAGCTGCGCATCAACCCCGAGGAGCCCAGATGGGCAGACCGGGACCGGCTGGTCCTTTCCAAGGGCCACTGCGCGCCGGGGCTTTATGCGGCGTTGGCTTTGCGGGGCTATTTTCCGGTTGAAGAGCTGCAGTCCCTGCGGCACACCGGCGCGATGCTCCAGGGGCATCCGGATATGAAGCACATCCCCGGCGTGGATATGACCACCGGGAGCCTGGGACAGGGTATCTCCGCCGCCTGTGGTATGGCGCTGGCCGGAAAGATCGATGAAAAGGATTACCGGGTGTATGCGATCCTGGGCGATGGCGAGATCGAAGAGGGCCAGGTCTGGGAGGCTGCGATGTTTGCAGCCCACTACAAGCTGGACAACCTTTGCGCCATTGTGGATAACAACGGTCTGCAGATCGACGGGCCGGTGGCTGAGGTCATGAGCCCCTACCCCATCCCAGAGAAGTTCACCGCATTCGGCTGGCACGTCATCACTATTGACGCCCACGATTTCGACCAGATCGAGGCCGCTCTGGCCGAAGCCAAGACGGTCAAGGGCAAGCCCACCGTCATCGTGCAGAAGAGCATAAAGGGCAAGGGCGTTTCCTTTATGGAAAATCAGGTCTCCTGGCACGGCGCCGCTCCCAATGCGGAGCAGTATGAGACGGCGATGGCAGAACTGAACGCCGCCCTGGCCGCGCTGGAAGCCGAATGAGTGAAGAAAGGAAGGAATCCCCATGTCTGAACTGAAAAAAGTCGCCACCCGGGAAAGCTACGGCAAGGCTCTTGCTGAACTGGCTCCCAAATATCCGGACCTGGTCGTGCTGGATGCCGACCTGGCCGCCGCCACCAAGACCGGAATCTTTAAAAAGTCCTGTCCGGAACGGTTTTTTGACTGCGGTATCGCAGAGGCAAACATGATGGGCGTGGCCGCCGGCATGGCCGCCGCGGGAAAGACTGTCTTTGCCAGCTCCTTTGCAATGTTTGCGGCGGGACGGGCTTTTGAAATCGTCCGCAACTCCATCGGCTACCCCCATCTCAACGTGAAGATCGGCGCCACCCACGCCGGGATTTCCGTGGGCGAGGACGGGGCCACCCATCAGTGCTGCGAGGATTTCGCACTGATGCGCGCGATCCCCGGAATGGTAGTCATCAGTCCCGCCGACGACGTGGAGGCCCGGGCCGCAGTGGAGGCTGCCATCAACTACCAGGGGCCGGTGTATCTCCGCTTCGGGCGTCTGGCCGCGCCGGTCTTCAACGACCCGGAGACCTACAAGTTTGAGCTGGGCAAGGGCGTGACCCTCCGGGAGGGAAGCGACCTGACCATCATCGCCACGGGGCTCATGGTCTGGGAGGCTGTCACCGCGGCGGAAGAACTGGCTAAAGAGGGGATCAGCGCCCGGGTCCTCAACATTCACACCATCAAGCCCCTCGACCGGGAGATTGTGCTGAAGGCCGCCCGGGAGACAGGAAAGCTCCTCACGGTGGAGGAGCACAACGTCATCGGCGGATTGGGAAGCGCCGTCTGTGACGCGGTTGCCGGGGAGTGCCCTTGCCTGGTGAAAAAAATCGGCGTGGAGGACGCCTTCGGCATGTCTGGCCCTGCGGCAGAGCTGCTGAAGAAGTTTGGACTTTCTTCCGAAAATATTGTGGAAAAAGCGAAAGAACTGCTTCGGTAACATCCGGAAAAAATTCACAATTTTCGCTTGACAAACGGGCCAGAAACATCTATAATCAAAATATTATAGCGCGAAGAGGCCATCGGAGCATTCGTTCCGATGGTCCCTGTCCGTTATATGTTGGAGTGCGCTCCCGCGTCCTGTCCAAACAGGCTGCGGCGGCGTTTTGCTTTAGAAACCCCCTTCGGGTAGAGAATACAGGAGGAATGTCACATGGCGAAAGAAACTGTCTTGACCAGTGAGGGACTGGCGAAGCTTGAGCAGGAGCTGGAGAATCTCAAAACCGTCAAGCGCCGGGAAGTGGCCGATAAAATCAAGGTGGCGATTTCCTTTGGCGACCTGTCCGAGAACAGCGAATACGACGAAGCGAAAAACGAGCAGGCGATGATTGAAGCGCGGATTCTGCAGATCGAGGCCATGCTCAAAAATGTGAAAATTTTGGATACCGGCGATCTTGATACCGAGATCGTAAACGTGGGCAGCAAGGTCAAAGTGATGGACGTCGAGTTCGAAGAGGAAGAGACCTTCCACATCGTCGGCTCCACCGAAGCCAACCCGGACGCCGGGAAAATTTCCGACGAATCGCCCATCGGGAAAGGGCTTCTGGGACATCGGGTGGGGGACGTTGTCTCCATTCCCGTGCCCAACGGCAGCGTCAATTATAAGGTCCTCGAGATCATGATGTAAAAAGCAGCGGAACAGAAAGGATTTTTTGCATGAACGACGAACGTACCCAAACCCCTCAGGAGCAGGAAGCGGATTTCAGCGAGCACGCCCGTGTGCGCCGCGAGAAGCTGGCCGCGCTGAAAGCGGAGGGGAAGGACCCCTATGTCATTACCTCCTATCCCGTAGATGCCTATGCCGGCACGATCCGGGAGAAATTTGAGGAAATGGACGGGAAGGAGGTCTGTATTGCCGGGCGGATGATGAGCCGCCGGATCATGGGCAAGGCCAGCTTCCTGGATCTTCGCGACAACACCGACCGAATGCAGGTCTATGTCAAGCGCGACGATGTTGGGGAAGGCGTTTACGCAGACTTTAAAAAGTGGGATATCGGCGACATTATCGGCGTGAAGGGAATGGTTTTCCGCACCCAGAAGGGGGAAATCTCCGTCCACGCCCACGAAGTCGTGCTGCTGTCCAAATCCCTGCTCCCTCTGCCGGAAAAGTTCCACGGCCTCAAGGACACGGAGACCCGCTACCGTCAGCGGTATGTGGACCTCATTGTTAATCCGGAGGTCAAGGATGTATTCGTCAAACGCTCCAGAATCATCACGGAAGTGCGGAACTTTCTCAACAGCAAGGGCTTTTTGGAGGTGGAGACCCCGGTGCTGCACAGCATTGCCGGTGGTGCCGCAGCGCGGCCTTTCATCACCCATCACAACACTCTGGATATCGATATGTACCTGCGGATCGCGCTGGAGCTGCATCTCAAGCGGCTGATCGTCGGCGGCTTCGACCGGGTCTATGAGATCGGGCGGGTCTTTCGCAACGAGGGCATGGACACCCGGCACAATCCGGAGTTCACACTGCTGGAATTTTACCAGGCGTACCTGAACTATGAGGGGCTGATGAACCTGACCGAGGAGCTGCTGCGGTATGTGGCACAGGCGGTTCTTGGGACGGATGCCTTTGTATATGACGGCGTGGAACTGGATTTCGGCAAGCCTTTTGAGCGGATTACCATGGTGGAGGCGGTGCGGAAGTATACCGGTGTGGACTTCGATAAGATTGAGACCCTGGAAGAGGCCCGGGCTGCTGCCAAGGAGCACCATGTGGAGTATGAGGAGCGCCATTTGAAAGGTGACATCCTCAACCTGTTCTTTGACGAGTTCTGTGAGGAAAAGCTGATTCAGCCTACCTTCCTCATGGATCATCCGGTGGAGATTTCCCCGCTGTCCAAGCGGAAAGCTTCCAGCCCCGGCTACACCGAGCGGTTTGAGCTGTTCGTCATGGGCCGGGAACTGGCCAACGCATTCTCTGAACTGAACGATCCCATCGATCAGCGGGAACGCTTTGAGCGCCAAGCGGCGCTGAAGGCTGCCGGCGACGAAGAGGCCGCGGATGTGGACGAGGATTTCCTGACAGCACTGGAATACGGTCTGCCGCCCACAGGTGGGTTTGGCATGGGCATCGACCGGCTGGTTATGCTCCTTACCGGCGCGACGTCGATTCGGGACGTGTTGCTGTTCCCCACAATGAAGCCGCTGGACTAAAAAATCCAGTAAAATCAAGGGGTTTCGGCATCTCAAATCCGAGTTGACAACAAATTGACAACAATTTTTCATATGATTTTGAAGAATTGTGATGCAGAATGAATTGTTGGAAGGATAAAACACAATACAGTACTTGCTGTATAGAGAACACTTTTTGAATGATATTCAAGAGGTGTTCTCTTTTTTGTTAGGTCTGCTTTTGTCATGACAAAACCAAAACCGAAAGGAATTAAGATTATGATTAGTGAAGAGACAAGGGCATATTATGACCTGAAGAAACGCAATGATATAAGAGAGAGCGCTAAAAGGATTCGCAGACAGTGGCTGGATACAGAGATGGAACCTGAAAGATTCTTTGAAATCCTCAATCGCTGCGTGGATGAGGCAAACAAAGGGTTCCTTATGGCTGTTCCGATGTGATTGTGGAACTGAGAAAGAAATCCCTGCTACCCAGGTGAAGCACAGCCGCACGCGTAGCTGTGGGTGCTTAGCCAACGAACATATAACCAACCTGCGCAAAGGAGATATCACCGGGCAGGTGTTCGGAAGACTCACTGCCATCAGACCCACCGAGGAACGGGACAGCAATGGCAGCGTAGTATGGGAGCTCTCATGTGAGTGCGGTAATACTACATACAAGACCATCAACACTCTGAAAACCGGAAAGGTCCTTAGTTGCGGATGCCTGTACAAACAAACTCGGTCTGACACCGTCAAATACCGAAAAGATTTGGTTGCCGGCACCTCCATCAGCAACATTGTGGTTTCGAAGAGACTTCGAAGCAACAACACCTCGGGTCACACCGGAGTGTGGCACGATAAGAAGCACGACCGATGGCACGCATTCATTAACTTCCAGGGCAAGCATTACAACCTGGGCACCCACCCAACCTTTCAATCGGCAGTCAAAGCGAGAAGAGCTGCGGAGGAGCGTCTTCACGATCCGGCTATCATCGCACATATAGAAACACTTACAGAAGAACGAAGAAAAGAGTTCGCCATGTACTTGCGTAACAACGGAGGTACTATATAACACAAGGTCGTCTGAGCTTATCCGCCCCCGTGGAAAGTAACAAAAACGCAAGAATTAAATTCATCGCTTTATAAATCGTTGCATTTTTGCAGGAAATATGATATTATATTCTAAACAGTCAAGACCGACTGTTCCTATTTTCCGAGTAAATCCTGTTTGAATCGAGGCTGACGGTATGGATATAAGCTATAAAAAGCTCTGGAAATTGCTGATAGACAGGGACATGAAAAAGAAAGACCTTGAAAAGGCTGCGGGCATCAGCAACTATGTCATTTCCAAAATGACCAGGAATGAAAATGTCACGGTTGAAACCGTGGGAAAAATCTGCAAAGCATTGAACTGTACGCCGAATGACGTAATGGAATTCGCATCCGACAGCGAGATTTGATAATGCTTTAGTATACTGTCTTTGGTAAATGCACATTCGGAATTGTCCTGCCGAGAAGCAAATAAAACTGCCAAAGGACATTCTTTGCCTGTGAGAGAAAGCGAGAGATTTCCCCTATGAAACGGAATACGAAACAGCTGATCCCTATGATCCTGGTTTTTACGATCATTGCGGCGGGCTATTCCTGCCGGATGCTGGCCATGTTCGACATCGGCGGCGCTTGGGGGAGTTATATCCGCGCGGCACTGTATTTGCTGCTGTTTTCCCTGTGGGGCTATTCCCTTGACCGACGCATTATACAGACACAGGCACTGCACTGCCTGCGCCTGACCGCGGCGCTGATGCTGGTGTGGCTTATTTTGCGTACGCTGAAATATGAGATTGTCACCGACCTGACAGTGGCGCGGTACATTTGGTATCTTTACTATCTGCCAATGCTTTTTATACCGCTGCTGGGAGTGTATATTGCGCTGTCTCTAGGAAAATCGGAGAAATTCCGCCTGACCGGAAGGATCGGCGCTTTGGCAATCATTCCGGCTGTGCTGTTTTTGCTGGTGATCACCAACGATCTGCACCAGCAGATGTTTGCATTCAGCAGCGGCGTGCCGGGAGGACCAGACAATTATTCCTATTCCTACGGTCCCGTTTACTTCTGCTACCTCGGTTGGACGGTGACCTGCATGTTTTTTTCACTTATCCTCCTTTTGAAGAAAAGCCGTGTCCCGTGCAGCAAAAAAAAGAGGCTTGCACCGTTTGTTATAGGCTGCGCAACGGTTCTGTACGGGATTTTGTATCTGTCGGGCCTGCCGGCTGTACGCTGGTGGCTCGGTGATATGAATGTGACATTCTGCCTTTTATATGCGGCAATTTATGAAAGCTGTATACGCTGCCGGATGATACAGTCCAATACAGACTATGTTGAACTGTTCGAGGCAACGACACTGGCAGCATGTATCGCAGACCGCACCGGAAATATCGTTTTCCGTTCCCGGGCTGCAGACGAAGATATGGTTTGCCCGAAAAACGGACTTCAGATCATCCGTCCCGACGGAATACGCATTTCTTCGGCACCGATCAGCGGAGGATATGCCGTTTGGCAGGATAACGTGCGCCCGCTGACCGAGCTTCGCGCAAGGTTAAGCGAAAACAAGGCCAAAATAAGAAGCAATAAAGAGAAATTGCAGGAAGCCTATCTCATACAGAAAAAGCTGAATGAGTTGACCGAAAAAAACCGGATTTATGACGAATTGGAAACAAAGTACGGAGAGCAGATAGCCAGGATCGGTCAACTGCTGAAACAATGTGAGGGTGCAGAGCCTGCCGAAATACAAAACCTGCTGAAAAGAATTATTCTGCTTGGCACTTACATCAAGCGCGGCGCTAATCTGTATTTTCTCAGCCTGGAATATGAGCTTCTGCCGCAGCAGGAGCTTCGGCTGACAATAGACGAGGCCGTGCGGGTCATGACCGTTTGCGGCACGGAGTGCAGTGTGGTCTATCACACAACAAAACCGATGCTTTCGGCAGAGGTGGCGCGGCTGTTCGACCTTTTGAAAACCGTTGAGGAGGCCACGATAAACGAGCTGCATTCTCTGTTTATCTCCGTGTCCGACAGTGAGATGGATCTGTCGGTGGAGTGTGCTGCGGATCTGTCATTCCTCGTTTCTCCAAATGTAACCGTTAAGCAGGAGGACGGCTTATGGCTTGTTCGCACGATGATAGGAGGTTGGAAGGATGCATAGAATGAAACGCTTAAGCTTTAATGCCATTAAAGAGGGCTTTGACCGGCTTCCCACTGCCGTATGCTTTTTTGATCGCATGGGTAGTATCGTTCTCTGCAACCGACAGATGTATCAACTTAGCCAATATCTGCTTAACAGCGATATGCAGTATTTGGGCGAGGTCGTGGAAGCGCTCCATCATCTTCCGAATGGTGTTGTACGGATTCCGGACGTAGAGAATATCTTTCGCTTTCCCGACAACACCGTATGGAGATTTGAAAAAACAGAGGTCACCGACAAATACGGGGAGAGGTATATACAGCTCACCGCCGCCGATGTTACCGAGCTGCAGCGTGCTTCGGTGCAGCTCGCCGATGACTGTAAGAAAATCGAGGAGGATTCAAAAAAGCTGAAACAGCTTTCCGATAATGTCGTGGCATTAGCGCGGGAAAAGGAGCGGCTTGACGCAAAATCCGCCATGCACGACAACCTTGCCGCTTGCATTACACTGACGAAGCAGTACATAACAGGAGAATTTGACGGTATTGATGCGGATGTTGTGTGCCGTGAATGGGAGAAGGTCATTGCCCTTCGGGATGTTATCCGGCTGTCGGCAAAGGAAAAACTGCTTGACAGTGCAAAGACCGGCGGTGTGACCGTGAGGATAAGAGGCGAAGAACCGACGGGCGGTGAGGCGGAGTTGATGTACACCGCCATGCAGGTCTGTTTAACCAACGCCATTCAGTATGCCAATGCGACCGAGGTTTCTGCGAATATTTGGGAAAACGAATACAGCTATACCGTCATGATACGCAATAACGGCAAGCCGCCGGAGAAGGAGATCACCGAGGGCGGTGGTCTTACCAATCTGCGCCACAGGATAGAAAATTCGGGCGGAAAGATGACAGTACAGAGCTTACCGGAGTTTTCTTTGGTGATCGAGATGCCGAAGCATGGAAATTCGGGGGGGTAACCTATGGCTATAAGGAAAATATTGATCGTTGAAGATCAGGCACTGGCGAGAGCCTATCTGTGCTCCTGCGTGGAAAAGTGTACCGATTGCGAGGTCGCGGGCACGCTGACACGTGCTGATGCAGCACTTTGCCGCTGCGGCGAGGGTCACATCGACCTAATTCTCATGGATATATGCACCGAAAGTGATTCGGACGGTCTGACCGCTGCCGAATCGATCAAGAAGTTCTATCCCAGGATAAAGATCGTTATGGTGACCTCTATGTTGGAGGGACGATTTCTTGATCGGGCAAAAAAAATCGGCGCCGACAGCTTCTGGTATAAGGATTCCCCTTCCGGCGACCTTTTGGGCGTAATTGACGGCACTCTTTCCGGCGGGCACTTTTGGCCTGACAGCGTTCCGACTGTCCGGCTCGGCAATACGCTTTCCTGCGAGCTGTCCGACCGAGAGATGGAGACTTTGCGCTTGCTCTGTGAGGGAAAAACCAATGCCGAGATCGCCGTAAAACTGAATGTGGCCGAATCCTCGGTGCGGACCTACATTAACCGAATGCTGGAAAAAACAGGTTATACAAACCGCAACCGCCTGATGATTGCAGCTGTCGGCAAACGCATGGTGGTGCCCGGATGCTGGCTGGAGGAACACGAAGAAGCCTAATATATATGCAACAAAATAGGCATCATATGCATTTACATACATTTGCTCGAAGCCGCCCGGCTTATAAAAAGCCGGGCGGCTTTGCTGTTGTCTGAAGTGAAAATGGCCATGTGTTCACGATTTGTTTACAATTAAAGCGGCTTTTGTCCCCACTTTTGAGGACAGACAGAACCCCTCTTTCTTGATATAATGATATCGTAAAATAAGATGAAGGAAATTTATCGGGTATATTATGAAGGAAAAGGAGGGATGGTTCGATGAAAAAAATTGTGGTCGATATGCAGAATTTTCTGTTTGCCGATTCCATAGCGGCTGCTTTCAAGAATTCGAACTATGATATCGACGTGGTTCGT
>CAJMLQ010000024.1 GCA_905214265.1 uncultured bacterium | reverse complement strand
ATAGGCTTCTATGTCTTGAACTACAAGGCTTTTTCTATTATTCAGGATACATTAAATAGACCGTCTTTTTTATATTTTCCAAAAAGAGGAACTATATTTAGAAGTCTGTCTTGACAGGAAAACCACTTTCCGCTATGCTAAAGGAAATAGTTTCTGTGCACCATTCACAAATTTTAAACGGCCAACCTGCGAAAGGACGCTTTTATGGTAACGTTTTACATTGTGGACGATGAAGATATGATCCGGGAGGGGATGCAGTTCTACTTTCCCTGGGATCAGTACGGCGCGGAAGTCGTAGGCTCAGCGGTCAATGGCGCCGCCGCTTTATCCGATATTCTGCAGAAAATGCCTGACGTGATCCTCACCGACGTGGTGATGCCGAAAATGGACGGCATCGAGCTGGCGCGGAATCTGCGGCAGATGGGCTACACGGGGGAGATCATTTTTTTAAGCGCCTACCAGGAGATGGAGTACGTCAAAGCCGCTTTCAAATTTGCGGCGACGGATTTTTTGTTCAAACCCATCCAGACAGAGGAAATGGACGCCACTATTCGGGAGGCCGTCTCCCGGGTGGAAAAAAAGTTCCAGCGCCAGGCCCTGCTGGCGGACGCACAGAAGACCGCGGACGCTCTGGAGCGATCCCGCCAGGACGTTCTCTGGGCTGCCTTTCTGCGGGAGCCTCAGACCGAGGGCCGGGAACTGCCCGCTTCCCTGGGAGGGGCCTTCGGCAGTTTTTTCCCCTTGCTGGTCCACGCGCCTGGACTGATCGCCAGCGAACGTCGGGAGCATCTCCTGCGCTGGGAGAGCGAACTGCCGGAGACCATCTCCCTTCTAGGGGTCCTGCCGGAGGGGAAACGGACCGACTGCCTGATCCTGGGCCAGGTCCGGGACACTCCAGTCCCGCTGGCAGAGCGCGTGGATATCCTTTCGCAAAAACTACAGCGGCATCTGCTCCCCTATGACGAAACCGTCCGGGTATTTCACGGCGAGGCAACGGATCCGCATCGGCTTCCGGACTCCTATCGCGCCGCTCAGCGTGCATTCGCCGAATACTGTATCGGCGGAACAGAACCCCTTGAAAATTGCTGCAAAGAGGCTTGGGGAGGTAAGGCAGTCGCCGATCTTCTCCTCTCCGGCTCAGAAGCTGCGACTTGTCAGGCCTTACAGGCCTTTTTCCGGGAAACGACAGCCAGCGGCATCCCCGACCCTGCCTCCCTCCGAAGCAGCTGTGCGATATTCTGTTTTACCGTTTGCTCCTCTCTGGAGCAAATAGCGGACGGCGGACTGCTGGCGGAATTCACCTCCCAGGCCGGTCAGGCCGCCCAAGCAGCGGATTTCCCGGATGTCTACAGTGGTATGCGAGACGCTTTGCTGCGGTTCAAGAGCCGTCTTTCTGCAGAAGAGAGCAATATCCGCATCATTCTTCGAATCAAGGCCCTGATTGCAGAGAATCCGGCGGAGGCTGGAGCCGCCTCTCTGGCAGAAGAGGTGCACCTATCCAAAAACTACCTGGCCTCGCTATTCAAGCGGCACACCGGCCAGACGCTCAATGACTACATTACCAGTGTCCGGATGGAAACAGCGGCCGGGCTGCTCCGCAGCGGAAGCTGCTATATCTATGAGGCGGCCAGCCGGGTCGGCTACAAGGACGTCCCCTACTTTTCAAAGCTCTTCAAACAGCAGTACGGCTGTACACCGGCCGACTATAAAGAAAGGGCGGAACTGGGGGCGGGAGTATGAGAGTCCCGGTCTTGAGCCTACGGAGTAAATTCTCCACTATGCTGGCGCTGTTTGCTCTGCTGCCCTCAATGGCGCTGTGCATTTTGCTGGTGCAGTCCAGCGAATCCCAGTTCGTATCCTCCGGTGTTCGGAACGCAGTTGTGGGAATCGACCAAGCGGTGTCCAGCCTGCAGTACACCATCCAGGCAGTGGAAAACACAGCCTCCACCCTTTCCCAGGACCAGGCCCTCCAGAAAGCCCACAACGATCTGGCCGACCAAATCCCCCTGGATCAAGCCATCGACACCTACCGGACCCTGGACCGGATGCTGCGGTATTTTCAAGTCAACAATGACTTTTCCATCCGGCTGTATCTCCCGGACTACGACCGAATCACCAGCCAGGAATGGTCGATTTACGGCATCAGCGCACTTTCTGAAGACGCACAGATCCCAGAGTTGATAAAAAGCGACAGACTGAACGCCGCCTGGACGGATTTCTATGAGCTGGAAAAAGGACCGGGGCAGGGACTTACCGCCACCTACTGCCACACACTGTTTTCCTACAGCCGCTACAGCCCGCAGAACAGCATAATCTGCATCGACCTTCCCGCCTCAGTATTCTTTCAGGCGTTCCAAAGCGCGGGTCAGCCGGACGCAGTCTTTTTCCTGACCAACCAGGACGGCAGACTTCTGCTCTGCTCAGACGGAGAGGCGAACGGAGACGTTTTGACCTCCTTCGCCGCCGCCAGTCAGCCCTCAAGCAGCCCCAGCGAATTATTCACCGTGGAGGGCTATGGGGAATGTCACTACCAAAGAAGCAGTCTCGGCAGCGGGGGTTGGAAAATCCATGCCCTGGTGCCGATCCGGCAGTTCCGGCGGGAGGGCCTTTCCATTGTCTGGTACTACCTGCTGTTTCTCGCGCTGACCGTGGCCGGAATTCTCGCTACCGCTCACTTTGTAGCCGATGGACTGGTGCGGGAGCTGCGGGATCTGACAGCCCTCTGCATTCGGGTCAGGGACGGAGACTACCAGCCGGTTCCCGGATGCAGCAGCACCCGGGAGATCCGGATGCTTCAGGACACCTTCCACGACATGGTCCGGCGCATCGACACTCTTATCAACGATGTCTACCGGGAACGGCTGGCCAAGCAAGAGACCCGGGTGGCGTTCCTCTACGAGCAGATGAAGCCCCACTTTCTCTACAACACGCTGGAGAGTGCCAAGTGGATGGCCATCCGGGGCGGCGCGCCGGACGTGGCAAAATTTCTGGAGACGCTGAGCCGTTTTTTCCGGCTGACCCTCAGCAAGGGGGTAGAATGGGTGACCATTCAGCAGGAGGCGGAATTGGCCCGCGCCTACATCGGCATCATGAACGCCCGCTTCAACAATGGGATCTCCTTGGTGGAAGAAATCGCCCCCTCGCTTCAGGCGGAGCCGGTGATGCGCCTGATTCTCCAGCCTTTCATCGAAAACGCGGTGATCCACGGGATCTACGAAAAGCCGGACCGCAGGGGAACCATCCGGCTGAACGCAGCGCTTCGGGACGATTCCATCCGGTTCTCCATTTCAGACGACGGCATGGGAATGGACGAGGATTCCTTCGATCGCCTGAACAGCCGGGAAAAACTGGGCTTCGGCATCGCCAATGTCCGGGACCGTCTGGCACTTTACTACAAGAACCGATTTGAGATCACCTTTCTCCGCAATGAAACCGGGGGTACGACGGTTCACATCACTGTGCCGCGGATGTCGCGCAACTGCCTCCGGCCTCCGACAGCCGAATAATCGTTTTCCAGACGCCGAAAGCGAGCCGCTGCTTTCAGCGTCTGTTTTTTGCTGTATCGGATAGGATTTATTACTATTTTTATTATACCGAATGACATTTTGCACATTTTTTTCGTCTTTTTTGTGAAGAAAGTAATTTTATCCTATAAAATCGGTATTTTCTCTTATAGGAAAACCGTAAAAAAACCGATATAATAGTTTCAAGAAGTCCGGCATAGTATACAAACATTGAAACTATCTGAGGTGATTTTTATGAATTATGAAATGACACAGCATATTAAAGATTTCGCCTTCCAAATCGGCGCCGACATGGTCGGAATTGCCAACATCGAACGCTTCTCTGGCGCGCCCATCATGATGAGCCCCCAGGGCATTATGCCTCACGCCAAAACGGTCATCGTCTGTGCCGTCCACCATCCGGATGCCGCCATCGAACTGGGCGGCGAGCCGGAGCCTCAGGATATCGGTCCCTACAGCATCCAGTACATCATGAACGACCGGCTGGATATGCTCTCCTACCGTATCGCTCATGAACTGGACAAAGAGGGCTACGACGCGATCCCCATCGCCAGCTCCAACATCTGGCGCTACCGCTCCTACAAGGAGCTGGACGCAGTCTTCGCCCCGGATATGTCCCACATTTACGCGGCAGTGGCCGCCGGCCTCACGGAGCTTGGCTGGAACGGCTTGAGCATCTCACCGGAATACGGCGCGCGCAACCGCTTCATTTCCATCATCACCGACGCCGACCTGGAACCCACACCCTTGTACCATGACGAAAAGCTCTGTGACATGTGCGGCGAATGTATCCGCAACTGCCCCACTGACGCCTACCGTCAGGAAGTCAACGGCGTGAAAAACGTGGTCATCGAAGGCAAGGACCACAAGTTCGCCAATAAAAATCTCTGGCGCTGCGCCTGGGGCGAACATTTCGACCTGGACCTCAATCTGGAGATCCCCCCGGTCGTCACAGAGGATGTCATCGCCCAGACGGTTAAGGAGCACGGCATCCGCGGCGGCGAATTCGGTGTCTGTCTCCGAGTCTGCCTGCCCAAGCACCTGCGGGTCAAGGACCCGGAATACACCCGGGTCTACCGCCGCAAGCGCCACAGTGTCGCCACCGACCTGCCCATGCACCGGGGCGTACTAGACCGCGCCGCCGCCCAGGCCGCCCGGTGGAACATCGACTACTGCTGCCAGATCTCAGCAGAAACCCTGGAAAAAGCCGGCATCGACGTAAAGAAATACCTGCCGGACGGCACCTCCGTTCTCCTGCTGGCCGACGAATACAAGCTGGCGAAAAACGCCAACGTCGGGGACTACATCCGCATCGCCGGTTTCAACCTTCACTTTTGCGCCTACGATATTGTCCGGGATTGGGAGTACCTGGGCTACACCGTCATGTCCCAGTCTGCCATCGATTGCAAGGCCCTGGCCGCGGCCATCGGCCTGGAGCTGGATCCGGAAAAGGGCGTCCAGTTCGAGGCAATCTTATGCAGCGGCTCCATGCCCGACGCCATCCGCATCTGCAAAAAGAGCGGCGACCTCCGCAAGCCCCTTGCCCAGCTGGTCAAGAAATGGGCGAAGGAAGAGGGGGCGGACCTAGTGGGCATCGCGCCGGCGGAACGGGTGGATTCCATCGCCAACCAGGTAAAAGCTGTCAAGGAGGGCGAAGAGCTCTATCAAGTCATCGACAAAAAGCCGCGGTTTTACCGATATGAGCCGGAGATCACCGTAGATCACCGCCAGATGAAGACAACCTCCGACTACATACCCGGTGCCAAGAGCGTCATCGTACTGGGGCTCCATTACCCGGCCCCTGTCGTCGAACGCACGGGAAAAGAGCCTGCCGAAGCCGTTGGTCCTTACGTTTTCGTCCAGTACGAGTCTCAACGGATGCTGGGTCACATGGCCTACAGCCTGGTGAAACACCTCCAGGCGGCCGGATACGAAGCCGCCTACAGCTACGATCCCATGGGCGTGGGCACCATGGTCGGAAGCCCCCGCGGCCCGCTTTACGGCCCAACCTGCTGCGCTTTGGAAGCTGCGGCTGCCGGTCTTGCCACCCCTGCCCTCAACGGTCGCTCCGTCACCGCAGAATACGGTATGAACCAAAACTTTATTGCCATCATCACCGACGCTCCCATGAACGCCGACCCGGTCTGCGACTTTAAGCCGGTCCAGAAAGCGTGCAGCGCCTGTCGTCGGTGCGTAGAACAGTGTCCCATCCGGGCCATCAGCGTGGAAAACGGTGCAGACGTCCTCGTGGACGACCAGACCTTCCGTTATTCCTCCATTGACGCGGTGCGGTGCGAGTGGTCCTCTCTCCATGCACTGGTCGGTGCGGACGGATTCCAATACATCGGCTCCCAGCAAGATGAGCGCCCGAAAAAGATCACGCCGGAAATCCTCTCCAAAGCCCTTCAGCGCAAGGATCCTATCCAGAAATACCGGCCCGCCACCGCAGAAGTCTGCGTGCTGTCCTGCCCGTTTGCGCGCCCCCAGAATTGATCCAAAACCGGCGAGAGCCTCCTGCCGGAAGGGAGGCCCTTTCCGCCTGACTGTTTTCCGGGAAAGGAGCCAAATCTATGACCGCTGTCCAGAAACAGGAAAAAACCGCCTCCGCCGCAAAAAAGCGCTCCCGCCTTTGGAAGAGCATCTGCTCCAACTGGCAGGTATACCTCATGGTGCTACCTGCTCTCGTCATCCTCATCTGGTTCCGGTACGTGCCGATTTACGGCATCCAAATTGCCTTCCGGGATTTCACCCTGAAGGGCGGCATCACCGGGAGCACCTGGGTCGGGATGAAGCATTTCGAAGCCCTGTTCGCGACTCCTCAGTTTTTGCAGGTGCTGCGCAATACCATCCTCATCAACTTTTACCGCCTGCTTTTCGGCTGGCCCCTCCCGATCATCCTGGCCATTCTCATCAACGAATGCCGCTCTCTGGGCTACAAGCGGTTCAGCCAGACGGTTTCCTATCTCCCCCATTTTCTTTCCTGGGTCATCATCAGCGCGATCTTCAACAATCTCCTGGCCCTGGACACCGGCATCGTCAACATGATCATCAAGGCTCTCGGCTTTGAACAGATCATCTTCCTTTCGGAACCCAAACTGTTCCGCTCCATTCTGGTCATCACCGATATTTGGAAAAATGTGGGATGGTCCTCTATCGTCTACCTTTCCGCCATGACCGCCATTGACACCAACCTTTATGAAGCCGCCGCCATCGACGGTGCCAGCAAGCTCCGCCGCATCTGGCACATCACCCTGCCGGGCATCAAGGGGACCATGGTCTTCATCCTCATCCAGCGGGTGGGCTACGCCCTGAGCAACGACGTCGAGCAGGTCCTGATGTTCTACAATCCCATGGTCTACGAGACCGGCGACGTTCTCGGGACTTACCTCTACCGCATGGGCATCGGCCAGATGAAGTACAGCTTCACCACCGCAGCCGGCCTGTTCACATCCGTCATCGGCATCATCCTGCTGCTCAGCGCCAACGCGGTGGCGCACCGCTTGGGCGAGCGCGGGCTCTGGTAAGGAAGGAGGGGTATTATGACATCGGCAAAACCCACCAGGCATATCCGGCGCCGGATCCCCCGCAGCCGCGACGAAGTCGTAATCGAATGGGTCGCCAATATCGTGTTAGGCATCATCATCGTCACCTGCCTGTATCCTTTTCTCAATATCATCGCCAAGTCCTTCAGTTCCGAAGGGCCGATCCTCGCAGGTGAGGTATTCCTGATCCCCAAGGGGTTCACCACCATCGCCTACAAGATCGTCCTGGGAAGTCCCCGGTTTTGGAACTCCTTCCGGTCCTCCATTTTCATCACGGTAGTAGGAACGGCCCTGAATCTCATGCTGACCGCCTTTGTGGCCTACGCCCTTTCCCGGAAGCAGCTCCCCGGCCAGAAGCTCATTGCCTTTCTTTACATCTTCACGATGCTGTTCGGCGGAGGACTGATCCCGACCTACCTGGTAGTCGTCAATTCCGGGCTTTATAACACCCTCTGGTCCCTGATCATTCCCGGGCTGGTATCCCCCTTCAACCTGATCCTCATGCGCAACTACTTTTCCACCATCCCGGAAAGCCTGGAGGAATCCGCCAAGCTGGACGGCGCGGGGCATTTCACCGTGCTGTTCCGTATCGTGCTTCCCTTGGCGCTGCCCTCTATCGCCACTATCGGCCTTTTCTGCGCCGTCGGCACCTGGAACGAGTATTTCAACGCCCTGATCTACATCAACAACCGCGCCATCGTCCCGATTCAGGTTTATCTGCGGGAGATTCTGCTCAATGCCGGCTCCGCAGACCTGAACAACATGGACCTGATGCTCCAGGTTGCCCAGGAAGCCGTTCGCGGCGCCACGGTCTTCGCCGCCACGGTGCCGATCCTGCTGATCTACCCTTTCCTGCAGAAATATTACGTCCAGGGCATGACCACCGGGGCCATCAAAGAATAACGTCCTTCCCCTGCGCCCCAGGGGTGCGGGTTTCAATCGCAAACCATTATCATTATCAAGGAGGTTCACCGTATGAAAAAGCTACTCGGCATTCTGAGCGCCCTCACAATCGCTGCGACCGCCTTCTCCGGCTGCGGCGGAGATTCCCCGCCGCCCAGCTCCTCCGACGGAGGAAGCCCTTCAAAAGGATCTTCTGCAAGCACTTCCTCCGCCGATTCTGGCGAAAAGGTTACCATCCGGGTCTTCGGCCCCAACAACGTGGAGGAATTCCCCTCCGGGCAGGATGAAAACAACAACCGCATCCTCGACTATATCGAAGAGCACACCGGCTACGACTTGATCTGGGAGATCGCGCCCAAGGAAAACGCCCGGGAAAAAGTCAACCTGATGCTTACCTCCGGCGTGGACTGCCCGGACATGATCGTCAACGGCGACCGGAACTGGGGACTGGACTTCGTAAAGGAAGAAATGGTCTACGCCCTGGACGAATACATCGCCAACACCGTCAACTTGAAGGGGCTTCTCACCGAAGATGCCAACAAGATGATGACCTTTGACGGCAAACTGTACGGCATCGTCGTCCCCCAGAACCAAGAGGCGACCAACGGCTTCATCATCCGCCAGGACTGGCTCACCAAAGCAGGAGTGGGCGTTCCCTCCAGCCTGGACGAATTCCGGGCGGTCATGCAGGCGTTCAAAGAGATGGACCCCAACTGTATCCCGCTGACCGGCGGCGCGGGCGACTCCGGCACCTGGGGCGTAGACGGCTTCAAAGGCGCTTTCGGCGTCACCACGGAATGGCGTGAAACCTCCGATGGCAAGCTGGAAAACTCCCTGATCACCCAGGACATGAAAGATTACTTAACCTTCTGCGCCGGTCTTTACGCCGACGGCCTCCTGGATAAAGAATACGTTGTCAACAAAACCGACCAGCTCAACGAGAAGATTGTTTCCAGCCGCGCCGGCATGCGCTATACCGGTTGGGCCGACGTGAAAAACCTCCGGGAGGGCCTGGCGGAAAAGGACCCCAATGCCTCCTTCGCTTACGCATACCCTGTGGGCCCGGACGGACGTACCGGAGCCGTCATGAACTCCCCCGCCCGCATCTACTTCTGGGTACCGATCCACAGTGAGATCCCGGATAAGGTTATCGATTTCCTGGACAAATACGTGGAGAAAGACGTCCGGATGGTCGTTTCTTATGGGTGGGAAAGCGAGGACTATACCATCGACGCCAACGGGATCATCAACGCCACGGAAAAGGCGGAGGAGATCCGCTATCGTATCTACTATCAGCTCTGGGATTCCAAGGAAGACTTTTTGAATCGCGTCAAGCTGAAAGGCTTCTGGCCCGATTACGAGCCATATAAAGCCTTCTCTACGGTTAAGGATCCCTTGTGGTACGCCCCGGTCATCACCGAGCTCCAGGACAACAAGACGACCCTTTCCGACCTGCAGGCCCAGTATTTCATCAAATTCATCACCGGCGCACTGCCGATGGACAAATTTGACGAATTCGTCACACAATGGAAGGCCTCTGGCGGTGATATCGTCACCGAAGCGGTCAATAACTGGTACGCCAATCAGTAACCATCTGTCTGCGTCTTGCAGAGGCCGGGGCGTCCTGCTCCGGCCATTTTTATGGATGGAAACAAGAATTTTCCGCAAATAAAGGAGCAAAATTATGATTAACCGCAGCCTAACCGAAAAAATCCGCAGCGCGGCCCTGTCCATGGGAATGGATCTGGTCGGCTTCGGCCCCGTGCGCCGCTGGAAGGACGCTCCCTATCTTCTAAGTCCCCAGGCAATCCTCCCGGAAGGAAACACCGTCATTGTCGCCGGCATTCATACCACGGACACCTGGATCGAAATGGGTGGTGAGCCGACTCCCCACGACGTGGGCCCCGGCGGCTGGATGGACCAGAACTCCCTCCTGGATCGGGTCGCCTTCCGCCTGACCCGCATTCTCAACAAGTATGGCTACAAGGCCATTGCCGTCGCCTCCTCCAATATCTGGCGCTACCGCAAGATGGAGGGTATCGAAAGCCTATTTGCCCCCGACCTCTCCCACATCCACGCCTCTGCGGCCGCCGGCCTGACCCAGATCGGCTGGTCCGGACTGGCCATCTCTCCGGAATACGGCCCCCGGGTCCGGTATATCTCCATCGTCACTTCGGCGGAGCTGGAGCCCACCCCCATGTACAACGGCCCTGACCTCTGCGACATGTGCATGGAGTGTGTCCGCCACTGCCCCTCTCAGGCCCTGAAAAAGGACTTTAACGGCCCGCCCCACGTGGTGACCATTGAGGGCAAGACCTTCCGCTACGCCAACAAGAATATCTGGCGCTGCGCCTGGGCGGAGCACTTCAATCTGGACTTGAATTCGCCCACCCTGGATAAGGACCATATTGACGAAAGCGACGTCATCGGCTGCGTCAACGCCGGCGAGACCAAAGGTCACGAGCGCGGCGTCTGCCAGAAGTGGTGCATCCCGAAACACCTGCGCTCTGAGGAACCGTCCTTCGGCCGTCCGGACAAAAAGATCACCATGAAAAAGGTCCAACGCAAATATCCCGACGGCATGCCTACCTATAAAAAGATGCGGGACGACATCATCGCCCGGGCCATCTCTCTGGGAGTCGATCTAGCGGCCGTGGCGCCCATCGACCGGGAAAACCCCGCCTTTGAGGTTGTGGAACGGGAGGCCCCCGGCATGACGGTGGCGATGGCTTTCGCCATGCGGATCCCCGCCGAGATACGAGACGCCTGCGCCGTCAACAGCTACGCTGCCCAACCCTACCAGTACGCCCTCCGCACCAAAATGCACCACATCATGCTGGTCACCGCCAAAATGACTGAGGAATTCGGCTATCACGCCACTGCTTACACCGGCAGCGTCCCAGCCTCCCCGACGATGCTCCAGGACGCGCTGGCCCGAGAAAAAGAGACCTGCAAGCAAGGTCATGAGCTGGTGGTTGCGCGGTTGGCTCAGATGTGCGGCATCGGCAGGATCGACGGCGAATTCACCACTCCGGAGTTCGGGGAAGCGGTCATGCTGGGCGTCATCGCCACTGACGCCCCCCTAGATGCGCTTTCCTCCGAAGGTTATGAATACCGGGAACCGGCAGCTCCCGCCTCTCCGCGGCTGCTGAAAAACAAACTGGCCGCTCTGGCGGAGGAAAACCTCGCCGATCTCTTCGGCACAGCCAAGGCGGAAACGCTGGACCGCATCGCCGGACAGCTCGCCGCCGTTCTGGACACCACCGGCTGGGGTGACGACGTCTTTGACAGCACCGGCAAGCCCCACGGCAAATGGGTTTCCGGAGTTTCCCATGACGACGTCCGGATCCGCAAGCCCTCCGACTATCTGCCGGGCGCCAAATCCGTCATTGCTCTTGGCATGACCCTTCCCAATGAGCTTATCGAAAATGCCGGAGAGCGTAAAAGCATGCAGATCGGCACCTACGGCTATCACACCTATCAGACCACTTTTGAGCTCTATTTCGCCGCCGTAGAGCTGGCGGGTTTCCTGAACCGCGCCGGCTACCGTGCCATGGTCACGTCCAACCTGCTGGGCGTCGGCTCCAAGGTGGATACGCCCCGAGGGCTTCTGCCCGACTTCCGCTGCTCAGCCCTAGAAGCCGTTGCCTGCGGCCTAGGTGAGATCGGCAAAAACGGCGGCCTGCTGACCCCGGAGGCCGGAGCCCAACAACGGTGCATCACCATCATCACTGACGCAGAGCTGCCTGCCGACCCGGTCTATTCCGGCGAAAAGCTCTGCACCGGCTGCGAAAGCTGCCTCTCCGGCTGCCCCATGGGCGCCCTTGGCCGGAAGGTTCTCCCCCTGGACGTGGACGGCGTTTCGGTAGAGTATCCCCTGGTAGACCGGAACCGCTGCGACTGGGCCAAGCGTTACAGCCTGAGCAAGGACGAAGGTCCGGAGCTCATCGGCAATATGATTGACGCCAAAGCTCCGGAAGGAGAAGTGTCGATCCAGGATATCGTCGTCGCCTGCAACACTAAGGACCAGGTATTCAAACACCGCACCGTGGTTTTGGAGCGCTGCTTGAAGGAATGCCCGGCGGGAAAAACACAGTAACCGTTTCCATACAGCATTCCCACCCGGGAAGGGCCTCCGCCCTTTCCGGGTCTTTTCTCTTTGCCGTGCCCAATTTTACGGGCGCGGCTTTGTTTTTGAGGGGCCTTTCCTGCAGGGGATAGGCCTCCTCCTTTACAGAATTTTTACCGTCTTTCCCTTTTTGCTTTTACCGTTTTAGCGCCGGCCGCGGTAAAATGGAAGCACCTAGGGGGAAGAAATGGCGACCTGCGGATCGATTACGCGGCCGGCTGCGTTTATATGAAGGATCAGGACCTCCACCTGGCTCCCATCGAATATAAGCTGCTGTGCCTTCTGTAAAAAATTCCGGAAAGGTCCCCACCCACACCTACATCACCCGGGAGATCTGGGGCAGCACCTGGAACAATGACGCGGCCTCCCTCCGGGTTTTCATGGCCACCCTTCGCAAAAAGATTGAGGAGGACTCCTCCAATCCCAAGTACATCCAGTCAATGCTTGCATAAAGACGGTAAGCAATGATATGTTTAACTTTTTCGAATCTTCTTGATAAAGCTCCCATACTGTGTTATACTTTTCATATCCCCCATGGGGGGATATGAAAGGAGTATACTATGGCACATCATCACGAAAATTCACAGGCGGTAATCAACCGCCTGTCGCGCGCTATTGGACATTTGGAGTCCGTTAAAAAGATGGTTGAGGAGGACAGGGATTGCAGCGAGATTCTGATTCAGATTGCCGCTGTTAAATCCGCCGTGAACAACATTGGCAAAATCATCTTGCAGGATCACATCAACCACTGTGTAGTGGATGCGGTGGAAACCGGCGACCAAAAAGTGCTGGAGGACTTGTCCGTTGCAATCGACAAGTTCATGAAGTAGGTGGCTGTATGACGCAAAAACAAAAAACCGCCACTTTTTTCGCTGTCCTTGCCGCTGCGCTGTACGCACTGAATGCACCTTTATCAAAGCTGCTGCTGAAACGGATTTCGCCCACGATGATGGCGGGGTTTCTCTACCTTGGGGCAGGTATCGGTCTGTTTCTTGTCAGCATTGTGCAGAAAAGAACCGGCAAGGCGCAGGATGAAATTCCTTTAACGAAAGCAGAGTTGCCATACACCGTTGGAATGGTCGTGTTGGATATCGCCGCACCCATCTTTTTGATGCTGGGCCTTACTATGACCTCTGCAGCCAACGCCTCGCTGCTCAACAATTTTGAGATTGTGGCAACCTCTCTCATCGCCTTGTTTGTATTCAAAGAAAGTATTTCAAAGCGATTATGGCTTGCCATCGCGCTGGTTACACTGTCCAGCATGATTCTCTCAGTGGAGGATATCAGCAGCTTTCGTTTTTCTTTTGGGTCAGTTTTTGTGCTGTTGGCCTGCGTGTGCTGGGGCTTTGAAAACAACTGCACCAGAAAGCTGTCCTCGAAAAATCCCTTACAGATTGTTGTGATCAAAGGGCTTTTTTCCGGCTGCGGTTCTCTGATTATTGCTTTTGCCGTGGGCGAACACACGCCAAGTACCGCTTACATCTTGATTGCACTCCTCCTCGGTTTTGTAGCCTATGGACTGAGCATTTTCTTTTATATCTATGCACAGCGAGAATTGGGCGCAGCCAAAACCAGTGCCTACTATGCGGTTGCTCCCTTTATTGGCGTTGTGCTTTCACTGGTGCTGTTTTGGGAAGTGCCGAGCTTTTCTTTTGCAATTGCGCTGTTGGTCATGATCGCCGGGACATATCTCGCTGCTACAGAATAACGCATTTCAGAATGAAGATTACATCCCGAGTATCGTCCAGACCCACATAGGAGTCGGATATCGGATGCTCAAGCTCTAAAAAACGCCCATGGAAAACCGTATCATGCGGTTCCCCATGGGTATTTCAGCATGTGCACGCTCCTCTGGGCAGAAGCGAAACGCCTCACCGGCAAGCTGGGTGAGATTCCCGCTGCCAATTCCGGCAAAGTCCCAAAAAATTTTCAGATATCACGGTCCATCAGAATTTTTTCTTTTTCCCGCGTCCGCGTCAGCCGCAAAAAGCGCTGGTAGTCCGGTGCCTGTCCCGCAGCGGCCGCTTCGTCCAATTCTCCGTCGGAGAGCGCTTCTCCCTCTCCGCACAGTTCTGCGAACTCCTCATATTCTGCCACGGTCCGCAGCAGCTGTTCCATCTGTCGGTCATCCAGGTCCCGCTGCATGTTTATTCCCCCTTCTTTTGCCTCAGATAGCCGTCCAATATCTGGGGCAGCATTCCCGCTGCGGCGTTTCTGCCGTCTGTCGCCTTGCCCAGTTCCTCGGACATCGTCCGAAATGCTTCGAAAATATCCCGGCATTCCGCCCCGGAGATCACAAAGCCTCTCTCTTTCAGAGCAGTCCGGAACTCCTCCGACCCGCGGCAGCTGATCAACCGCACCGCCAGGCTCAGATCGTTCCGCATCGCTTTCTTCAGCTGTTCCAGCATCTCTCGCGTCATACGCCGCACTTCCTTTCCACGTTTTCCTGTAGAAACACACCGAACCTACAGAGGTGTTACAGTTCATCCACAAGTTAACGTTCAGCGGAAGATTTTCGAAAAAGGCGTGCCATTGTCACAACTCCATTTCAAAATGACGGCTTTCCAGATAGGCCCGGAGCCTACCCAGCGCCCGATTGAGAAGGACCCGGACGTTTCCAGGGCTTGCGCCGATCCGCTCCCCGATTTCATTGGAGTTAAGCCCCCGGAAATACCGGAGCAGTACTATCTCCCGCTGCCTCTCCGGAAGGGCGTCGATCGCATCCCGGACAGCCGCGCGGCCCTCTTCCAAAAGCACCGCCTGCTCCAACGGCTCCCCAGCCGGCAGCTCCGACGCATGTGCCCTGTCATCCAGGTAGAAAAACTCCCGCCGGTCCCGGTAGTAATTTTTCAGCCGGTTGGAGGCAATGACAAAAATCCAGGTGATCATCGATGCCTTAGCAGGATCGTAGCTTCCAAAATTTTTATAGCAGGCCAAAAAGACGTCATTGGCAAGATCCTCCGCATCCTGTTGGTGCCGGATTCTTTTAAAAAGGTAAAGGTACACGCTCAAATAATACCGGTTGTAAACCTCCTCAAAGGCTTCTTCCATGCTTTGCGTGGCGATCCTTCCGCCTATCCATTCCATAACGGCCGCCTTCTCTGCTCCAAATTCCGGACTTTCTCTTCCCGGTCATAAAATTTCGCATTGCAGGTCCCACAAATATGTGAATAAAACCGCGTAAAATCTTATATTATAAATATTTTAACAAATTCGACATAACCTGTCAAGGAAATCCGCCAACCGACAGACTTTTCAGACAGCAACCGCCGCTAAACACTCTCCCGAAATTCTGTCGGCGAGCAGCCGAACTGCTTCCGAAACATTCGGCTGAAGTAAAATTCATCTAAAAAGCCGCACATCCGGGCGGCTTCCTGAACAGAGCAGCCCTCATTTGTCAAAAGCACCCTGGTGTGTTCCAAGTGCGTCCGAATCGAATATGCAACCGGAGGCATCCCCACCGCTTTCTGGAATCTTCTGGTAAGGCAGGACTTTTTCATGCCGGAAACAACACAGATCTTCTCCATGGCCAAGGTCTGGCCGGCAATAGATTCGATCTTCCTCCTCTACTGCCTGTTCCCGGCCGGACAGAGTGATCCTGCCCTTTCCGACGCTGATAAACACTGGCTCGTGATTGGGGATGGTGCGCTCCAGGATCCGCCATCCGGGTCCTGCCTTTCGATAAACCGCATATTCCACCGGTACCATTACTTTTTCATGGAAATCCGTCTTCCGCCGCCGTATAATAAAAGGGAAAACTCAGCAGGAAGGATTGCACATGATTTGGAAAAGAGAGCAATATCTTGCGCACATGCGTTTTCAGGACACCAGCCGTGAATTATTTACCGAGCTTTTTGGGCCGCTGATCGGACTCACTTCCGAGTGAAAGACCGGCGGCTAGAGTGAGAAACTAGTAGCTGTCATTTTCCGTTTTGCTCCGGAGAACCCGGACCTGACAAAGAAGTTCCTGCTTGTTTTTTGGACGTACCGTCTGCCGGCTTGCATCTTGATGGGTGTATATTTGTCGTTGGTAAGCCGCAAAAAGATTGCGCCGCCATTCGCCGTCCTGAAACTGCCAAGAGAAGGGGGTTTTCTTTTGTGGTCGTTGAGAGAAAGCGGCTGGACCGGAAGACGGCGCAAAGCGCGGACAATTTTTGAGCGGTTTTCACTTTTGGCCGACTTCGCAAAAACGGCTATACTTTCTCCGCCGGATATGATAAGATGAGCTTGAAAATCCGGAAAAAATCAACGGAGGTAGAACACATATGGAAAAAGGACATTGCGGAGAGACAGTCTTTTTGCCTGGAGGCAAACCCGGCGAGCGCTTCGAAACTAACATCGAGGGTTGGCTTCTGCGGGCGGAGCAGGACAATCCAGCGCTGTTTTCTTACTTCGCCGCCCGGGAAGAGGGGCGCCGTCCCCTGGTGGCGTGGTACGGGGAGTTCCCCGGGAAGTTTCTCACAGCCGTGGCGGAATGCTACGGAATGACCGGGGACCGGCGGCTCCTGCCGGTAGGCGAGCGGATAGCGGGAATGCTGGAAAAAGTCCAGGGCGCGGACGGCTATCTCGGGCCGTACCGCCAGGATCAGCGCATGGTCGGGTACACCCTGGATCACCCCAACGAGTGGCCGGTGTGGGATATCTGGGGACAATACCACTGCATTTATGGACTTTGCCTGTGGTATGAGGCCGTAGGGGACCGCCATGCCCTAGAAACCGCTAAAAGGACGGCGGATTGCATTATTGGGTACTTTGCGCAGCCGGGCCGGCGCTATATCGACGCGGGCGCTCCGGACCAGAATCTTGCCATCGCCCATGGCTACCTGAAGCTCTATGCGATCACTGGCGATGAAAAATACCGCGAGGAAGCTAACCGCATCATCGACACGGAATGGAAGGACGAGTCCGTGGGGGATTGGCGGGGTGCAGCCTTATCGGGGCTGGAGTTTTACCAGATGCACAAGCCCCGCTGGGAAAGCCTGCACAGCATCCTGGCCCTTGGGGAACGAAGCCGCCTTTCCGGAAACGCAGAGGACCGGCTGGCCTTTACCCGCATCTGGGAGTCCATTCGAAAGACCGACCGGCACAATGACGGCGGTTTTTCCTCCGGGGAAGGGGCCTGCGGAAACCCCTACGATCCCCGGGCGGTCGAAACCTGCTGCACCGTTCTCTGGATGGTGTACACGACTGAGTACCTCCGCCTGACCCATGACTGCCGGGCCGCCGACGAACTGGAGCTTTCCCTCTGGAACGCCTACGCCGGATCCATTTTGAATCATGGCCGTGACTTTACCTACGACACCCCCATGGACGGGCGACGGATGCCTTCCGCCTTTACGCTGGCGTGGCAGACTCCCGCCGGAGCCACCAACCTCAACTGCTGCCAGATGAACGGAACTCGGGGCTTCGGGCAGTGGGGACGGTGGGCGCTCTTTTCCAACGGGGAGGGGCTGTTCTGCAACTATTACGGCGAGTGTGCCGCGGAAACGATCCTGCCGAACGGCGTGCGGGTCAAGGTGCGTCAGATCACCCGCTATCCCCTGGAGGGACGGGTGGAAATCCAACTAAGCCTGTCCCAGCCGGACCGGTTTGCCCTGTTCCTGCGGAATCCGTCCTGGTCGGTCACCACGAAAGTCCAGGTAAACGGCGCGGAGATCCCGGCTTCCGCCCCCGGCAGCTATACTCGAATCGAACGGATGTGGCAGGACGGCGACCGGATCCAGCTGGAGCTGGATCTAACGCCTCACCTCTGGGAAGGCCAGCAGGAGTGCGCCGGAAAGGTCTCCGTTTACTGCGGCCCGATCCTTCTTACGGCGGACAGCGTCATGTCCGGCGACCCGTGGATCGCCGACCGGACCTTTTCACAGGAGAGTCTTCGAACTCTTCACCTGTACGAAAGTGGGGAGGTTCCCGCCTGGTACTGTGCGGATGCTCTTTTGGAGGACGGAACCTCCGTTCGGCTGGTGGACTTTGCCAGCGCGGGAGACCGCGGACAGGAATATGCGTCCTGGCTTCGAGTCTCAGAAAGCGGAGACTCGAAAAAATAAAATTTGCTTATGCGGCCGCCCGTGCAGCGAAAAGCACGGGCGGCTTTTTTTGGCTCCGGTGGTGGTAGGAATTGGTAAAAATGGCTGTGGATTTCCAGCGGGCCAACCGAAAAAAGAAATCCCTCTAGATTTTCCTATTTAGCCAAAAATGCAAATGAGCACATTTGAAAAAATCAAAAATAGCCAAATATAGAATTCCCAATTTTTGTCGACTTAGGGCTCAACAAGCAAAATGGCTGCAAAAAGGAAAAATGGAAAGGCCGATTTTGATTTCCAAAAGGCATTTTAATAAAAGAGTATTGATATTATTTTATATTTTGTATAAAATGCTATTATAAAAGATCGGAGAAAAAATCACTGAAAAAAATCTGCTTTAAGTAGACCAAAATATAAATTTTCACAAACCAATGTCAGCCATTTATAAATACCCATCCATGCTATAATACAGGTAGTGGCAAGGGATGGGAAAGGGAGGAAACAAGATGTCAGAAACAGTCATGTTGAACACAATCCTTCGCTTTTTTCATTCTCCCGGCGACTACGTCATGCCATCGAAGCACTCCGGCATAGAACTGGTCTTTTACCGGGAGGGAACCGGAACCACCATCATCGACGGCGTTCTATATGAGTACGGCCCCAACTCCATGGCGGTGGTCCAGCCGGACACGATCCACGACGAAACAACCGTCACCTCCTCCGAGGTGCTCTTTTGCATCTTCGAGGCAGGCGAGGAGGCAGCCTCCGTCGAAAGCGCCTTTTACCCGGACAGGGGTGCGGTAACGGTGGACATCTACGATTTGATGTGCCGCATTGAGTCGGAGATGAAGCTGAAGCAGATTCATTACGAGGAACGCGTGAACCTTTTGCTGCGTGAGCTTTTGATCGTCATCCGGCGGATGGAGGACCAGCGCACCGACAGCCGGGGGATCATTGATTATGTGAAACGGCTGCTCAGGGAAAACCCCGGGCGCAACGTGGATTTCCATATCATCGCCGAAAGCGTGGGCTATAGCTACGATCGCTTCCGGCACCTGTTCCGCGACCAGACCGGGGTGTCCCCGTCCCAGTATCTGCTAAACCTGCGGATCGCAGCAGCGAAGAAGCTCCTGGAGAACGAATCGCTGTCCCTTTCTCGCATCGGAATGCTCTGCGGGTTTCAAAATGTTTCCAGCTTTGTAACTATGTTCCATAAAAAAGCCCGGGTGACGCCGATGCAGTATCGAAAGCTGGTCATCCAAAACCCGGAGCGCGATGTATTGAGCCTAATCGGCGAGGACGGCTCCCACACGGACCGGTAAGATTTTTACTTATAAGGAGAGAAACCCATGATTCCTTCCATTCTGCACACCACCGACCTATTTCACCCCCACGGCGATCCGGACGATCACTTTGATCTGGCTTTGCAGTTCGCCCTTTACGCCAGCGGGAACACCGTGCTGCGGCAGGTCGTCATCGACCATCCGACGCGTACGGTCATGCAGGACGAATTTTCCCCGGCGGTGGCTGCGGTGGCGCAGATGAATGAAATTACCGGAAAAAACGTTCCCTTCCGCGTCGGCTGCTCTCAGGGGGTACGTTCCCGATTTGACAGCCTGGAGGATCTTTCTGAAATCCAGCGGGGCGGCGTGAATGCAATTCTTGACACCCTGCAGAAATCGGATTCGCCGGTGCGGATCGTCGCCGTAGGGGATTGCAGTGATATTGCCGCGGCGTTTCGCACGGCTCCGGAACTGTTCCGGGAAAAGTGCCAGCGGGTCTACATAAACGCCGGGACCGGCCGCATCACCGAAGGCCGGGAACGCGAATGGAATGTCGTGCTCAACCGGGCGGCCTACGCGGCACTGTTCGACCTGCCATGCCCGATTTACTGGTGCCCCTGCTTCCACATTATCCACGACGAGCCGGAGTATTTCGGCCCCTGCAACGAGGGGGAAAACGGCAGTGTCTTTTTCGCGGATCAGGCCCCGCTTTTCGACCGGATGACCCTGCGGGTGCGAAATTTTTTCAGCTATATGTTTGAACGCTCCAACGACCTTATGTGGCTTGCCTGGTTGGACCGAAAAGAGAGCTCCCCCGCTCTGGAGGAGGAGCGCGGCCAGAAACGGAGGTTTTACTCCACGGCCAGCATCTTTCACGCGGCAAACCTAGCAGTGGACCTCGACGGCAACGTGGTCGACTGGAGCAAAGCCAAGAATTCTGTCTATACCTTTGAACCGGTGCAGGTGTCCTGCGATGATACCGGGGTGACCAAGTGGAACTACGCTTCATCCGATACGGGAAGGTACATTTTAAAGATTTCCAGCCCTCGGTACGCTTCCGCTATGGCAGAGGCCATGGGCCGGGAGTTGGCTTCCCTTGGAACTTCAACCGCGAAAGGAGAAAGGAAATGATCTTTCATCTGGACGACAACGGCGAGCTTTTCCCCAACCCCGGCATGGGATGGGTCATCCACCATAACGCCATCTCTAGGGAAAAGGACGCAAACGAACCGGACCACTACGAAAATCTGGATAATGTGGCGCTGCTTTCCTACTGGGGCGCTCTGGAGCCGGAGGAGGGCGTCTTTCGTTGGGAACAGCTGGACGCCTCCATTGCGGCGTGGACCGCCCGGGGGAAAAAGCTCCAGTTCCGCATTTCCACGGACCCTATGCTGTATGCCGGACAGGGCGAAGGGGCACCGGTTTGGCTTTACGACCGGTATCACATCCCCTATCAGGCGGTTGAGGAGGATGGCTATGCCACCCGCTACCCGGATTACCGGAACCCCGTTTATCTGGAAAAGCTGAGAACTTTCCTGACGGCTCTGGCGGACCGCTACGGAGACAACCCAAATCTGGAGACTGTGGATCTTCGGGGGTACGGGGCCTGGGGCGAGTGGCACAGCGGCTTCCAGCACCCCACCCGGGCTGAGCATATAGCGGCTCTCCGGGGAATCATCGACGCCTGGTACGACGCCTTTGGCGGGAAAAAGCCTCTGATCCTTTCCTGCTCCTATGAATGGATGAACAATCGAGTCCCCGCCCTTCACGCGCCGGAAAGCTACGAGGAATATCTAGCGTGGTCCGGCTTTGACTACGCCCTCTCCAAGCCGGGAATCTCCCTGCGGCGGGACGGAATCGGTGGTGCGGTGAAAATCTGGGATGCCCGGATCATGCGGGAGTATTACGCTTCCGGACGGCGGCTTCCCATGATCTGCGAATACTTTGACGGCTATAACAAGAAACTCTCCTTGGGTGGTCTGAGAGGCTACAACGTGGAGGATTCCGTTGAAGAGGCGCTGATGCTCCACCCAAACTATATGATGCTCATGTGGGACAGCGTCGACTTTTATGAAAAACGTCCTGACCTTATTGCTCATGGTCTGAAGCGCATGGGATACCGTCTACTTCCGGAGCGGATCGAGGTTCCGGACAGCGCCTGCCCAGGGGAATTCATCCTCGTCGGCCACACCTGGACCAACCTGGCAGCAGGGCGGTTCTGCGGCGATAATTGGCTGGAATTCCGGCTGCGGGACGCCGAAGGACGCCGGTGGGACACAATGCGGGAAAACGGCTTTGATGCCGGTTCTCTGGGTGAAGGGGAGCGTCGCTCCTACTTTACGCCCTTTTTCGTTCCGAAGGATGCGGTGCCCGGCGAGTACACATTGGAGGTTGCCCTCCGAGGATACGGCGGACAGTTGATCCGGATTCCCATTGAGAAAAGGACCCACGACGGATTTTATCCTGTGGCAACGCTGCGGGTAAAATAGTGAGATTTCGTCCGGCAGCCAAACGCTCCCCCAGTTCATGGAAGGAAGGCGGAGCTTTCACAGCGGATTCGGGCTGCCCGGGACAGAAGGCTCACAAGAATCAAATTCTATACATCAGAAAGGAAGAGTCACATGAAAAAACTCACTGCAACGCTTCTTGCACTGACGATGGCTTGCGGCATGCTGGCAAGCTGTAACGGCGCTCCCGCACTTCCCGGCGAGGAGAGCGGAACTCCCTCCTCCAAGCCTGCGGAAAGCTCCTCCGTCACTTCTACCGATACCCCTGTGGATACCGAAAAGAGCTTCGACGGCGTAACCGTAAAGGTGTGGGGCGGCGACCTGCTCAACAACCCGGACTTTGAAGCCTTTTGGGCAGAAAATTCCGGCGGCATGAAGTACGAGGTCGTACAGGCCGATGATGTAAAGATGATGTCTATGGTGGCTTCCGGCACCGCGCCTGACGTGTGGGTCCTCTCCGCATTCAGTATGGGCTGCATGTATGCCGCCCGCGGACTGTATGAGCCCCTGGACGACTACATCGAGAAAAGCGACGTGTTCAGTATGGACAACTTCGCCGACGTTGAGGGTCTTTACCGTTTCGACGGCAAGGAGGTAGGCAGCGGCTTGACCTACGGCATTGTGAAGGACTGGAGCCTTGACAACCAGCTTTTCATCAACAAAAATGTATTCAACGACTGCGGCATCCCGATTCCTGACGACAAAACGGTCTACAGCTGGGACGACGTGCGCGAGTGGGCCAAGAAGATGGTTCAGTTCGACGCAGACGGCAACCAGACTCGTTGGGGCTTTGCAAGCTCCAACGACCTCTATCAGCTGATCACCGCTCAGTTGGGCTCTATCGGCAAGAGCCTGTGGTCCGAAGACCTTCGCTCCGCGAATATTGATACCCCCGAAGTCCGGGCGGCCTTCGAGTATTGGGCCGATATGTATAAGAGCGGCGCGGCTGTCAGCGTAATGAGCAGCCCCGGAGACTGGGGCGGCGACTCCTTCGCCATCGATAAGATCGGCATGATGAACCTGGGTTACTGGTTCGGCAACGGCACCCTGGCCTTCAACGACAACGCCAAGGATCACCTGGACGACTACATGCTGATTCAGGCTCCCAGCCTGGATACCTCCAAGGCGGCCAACGCGTGTCTCGCCGGCGTCGGCGGCTCCATCTGGGTCGGCAGCAAGAATAAGGACGCGGCCTTCCGGTTCTTGGAGCTGTACCTGGGCGGCGAATGGGCCAAGAAGATGGCCGAGCGCGGCTACGGCAACCCCGCGCAGCTGGACCTCATTCCCCTGCTTCCGCAGGAAACCGCTTTCCAGAAGCAGACCTACGAGGCCAACAGCTTCGGCATCGAAAACATGATCACCCTCAAGACCAATCCTTATGTTACCAGCCAGGGCATGTCCTCCACCTTCTCCCAGTACTTCAACGAAGTGCTGTACGACCGGATGACCATGGACGACGCCATCGCCGGTATGCAGAAAGAATTTGACACAATGATCCAGGAAGGCCTGGAAATCTGCGGCATCCAATAAAAATGGATCCGGACGGTCGTCGGCTTGGGCAGCAGTTTCCGCCGTCCAAGCCGGCGGCTTTTGCCGGAAGCATGTGGAACAAAAGCAGAGGTTACATGATTCCGGCAAGGGCCGCCGGTCCAAAATATGGGGCTATTAGAACCGATTGAGAAGGGAGAAACGCGCTATGCAACAGCAGAAAACCGGCCAGCGAAAACGCTTCAAGCTAAATGAAAGGAAACGGGATGCCATCTTTTTCTACACCCTGATTGCCCCGTTTGTCATTATGTTTTTCGCCATTAAGGTGGTCCCTTTCGTCAATGGACTGTACCTTAGCCTTACCAACTATACCGGCTACAACTATGGACGGCAGGAATTCATCGGGCTGAAAAACTACATCCGCGTTCTGGGGGACGACCATGCCATGCGCGCGTTGGGTCAGACCTTTCTGATCGGGATGATCACGGTTCCTCTGGGGCTGATGGTGGGCCTATTCAGCGCCATGCTGCTGAATAAGGCACGGAGGGGGCTGGGGGTCTTCCGCACCATCGTTTACCTCCCGGCCATTATCCCCACGGTGGCCACCGGCCTGATGTGGAAGATCATTTTTAACAAAAACGAGGGCCTTTTAAACTTTCTGGTGGCACCCCTGGGCATCGCGCCGGTCAACTGGCTGGGCTATGACCACATTCTGGCGGCGTTGATCATTATGATGACCTGGAGCTCCACAGGCACGCTGCTTTTAAACCTGGCGGCTCTTCAGAACATCCCCGAGGCCCTTTATGAGGCGGCCTCCATTGATGGGGCCAACGGCTGGAAGAAATTCTGGAAGATTACCATCCCCATGATTTCGCCAGTACTCTTCTTCAATCTGTTGATGGGAATTATCGGCGGCCTACAGTTATATGCACAGCCGGTACTGTTGGCTCCCGGCACCAATGGCGTGCTGAACCTACCCCTGAAGCCAACCTATACCTACATGGTTCACGCGTATCAGCAGATTCTGGGGTACTCCCGGTTCGGCTACGGCCTGGCTATGATCTGGATCCTGGTCATTCTCATCAACGTATTGACGGTGATTGTCCTGAAAACACAGAAATACTGGGTTTTCTACGGCGGAACGGAGGACTGAAATGGTACAAAAGCACAAGCTAGCCAGCAATATTTTGTCCTACACGGTACTGGTGCTGGTCAGCATCATCTTCATCTATCCTCTGTTTTTTCTTCTCGCGAACTCCTTGCGTCCATATATCTCCAAGACGCCGGTGCTCTTTTTCACCGAGTTTCACTTTGAAAACTACTACTTCGCAGTGGCGATGATTCCCTTCACGCGTTATCTGATGAACACCATCAAAATGGTGCTCATCACCATCATCGGCACCCTTACCTTCGACTTCCTTTTCGGATACGCCTTCGCGCGGCTTCGTGCCCCGGGAAAAAACCTTATCTTCAAGCTGGTGCTGCTCCAACTGATGATTCCGGGCATCGCCATTCAGATCCCTCAGTTCGTTTTTTACAATCAGCTGGGGATCATGAACTCCTACTGGGTGTTCATTCTAAATGCTATGGCCGGCGGCGCGTACACCATTTTCTTGGTCAAGCAGTTCCTGACCTCCTTCCCGCTGGAAATCGAGGAGGCCGCCAAGATGGACGGATGCAGCCGGGTGGGCATCATCTTCCGGATCTTTGTCCCGCTGTCCAAACCGCTGCTGGGCCTTTTGTTCTTCAACGGCTTTAACGCCTCGTGGAACGACTTCATGGGACCGCAGATGTATCTAACTTCGGAAAAGTATCCCCTGGCTACCGCCCTGTTCGGCAACGTCTATTTTCTGCGCAACAAACCCGAAGTCACGCTGGAGCCCTTGACCATGGCCGCATGCGTGCTGTTTACGATTCCGGTTGTTGTCGTGTTCTTTATGCTGCAGAAGTACTTGGTGCAGGGCATCGTAACCACCGGCATTAAGGGATAAAAATCGGGCGAGGCCCGCTACGAATTCACCACAAAGAAATGAGGATCCTACATGAGCCCTAAAATCAAAATTTTGTTTGACACCGATATTGGAGGCGATTGCGACGACGCAGGCGCTATGGCCGTAATGCACGAGCTGGCAAATCGTAGAGAATGCGAAATTCTTGCCGTAACCCATTGCTGCGCGGGGCCCTACAATGCGGGCTGCATCGACGCGATTAACCGGTATTTCGGACGGCCGGATATTCCAGTGGGCGTGTTCCACCCCGAGGATAACGTTATCACACATTGGCGGGATATTTACGCCCGGTCGGTGGCCGAACGATTTCCCAATCGCTTTTCCGGCGGGGAAAAATGTCCCGGCACTGTTGAAATCATGCGCAAGACGCTGACAGCGGCCAAGGACGGTGAAGTCACGCTGGTGGTGACGGGAGACCTGCACTCCATGCGCCGGCTATTGGAAAGCGCGCCGGATCAGATCAGTCCCCTTTCCGGCGCGGAATTAATCTGCCGCAAGATCTGCCGTACGGTAATTATGGGTGGGCGTTTTCACAAGCACTGGCCTGAGCCTATTGTCCTGGGCGGAGGATATGTGGTGGACTCTGAGTTCAACATTGCCTGCGACATCCCTGCAGCGCAGAAGGTTTGCGACCAATGGCCGGGGGAGTTGATCTTTTGCAGCTACGAGATCGGCTTTGCCCTGCATACTGGCGTGCAGCTTCAGACTCAGGCCAATCCAGAAAATCCTGTTCGTGTCGCCTATGAGGTATGGGGACAGCAAAGCGGCGGGGTAGGCCGGGAAAGCTGGGATCCGGCTACCATGCTGTATGCCATCCGCCCCGATGTGGGCTACTGGAAACTCCATGAGTACGGACGGATCCGGACGGCGGACAACGGCGTTACGACCTGGGAAAAGGATCCTTCCGCGCGGCACACCTTCCTCGTGGAAAACGCGCCGCTGGAGGAGGTCCGCCGGATTTTGGACGAGCTCCTGGACGCCGATGAGGAGCGCTGGAGAAACAAATAAAGGAGGGTGTGATGAAACGGAGAATCTTCGGAGTCCTTTGCACGGCTGCGGCTCTGGCAGGGCTGTCGGCGGGATGCAGTTCCCAAAAGACCGCGCCAACAAAAAGAGAAGGGGCGATTTATATGGAAACGGCAAACCAGGCGCAGCCCGCAGCTGGGCGCAGGGTGCTCTATCCCCAGGAAAGCAGCGAGATTCTGCACAATACCGGCATGGGCTGGGTGCTGCTGGAGGAGCCCCTCTATGCGGGTCGGACAACTCTGGGCTGGCAGGGGGACTTTCCCGAAGTGGACAATGTCAGTCTTTCCCTCTCCTGGGGGAACGTGGAGCCCCGAGACGGCGAGTATGACTGGTCCGAGATGGACAAGGCCATCGACTATTGGACCGCCCGAGGGAAAAAGATCAACATGCGTCTGGTCACAGACCTGAACACTATCGGGTACCCTTTGATGGGGGCACCGGACTGGGTCGGCGATGATTACGGCGTGCCCTATACGCTGGAGCCTGCGGTGGGCAATATTTGCGCACGGCTTTACGATCTGGCAAATCCGGAGTTTCTGCGGCTTCACGACCGGTTTGTCCGGGACTTTGCCCAGCGCTACCGGGAGAACCCCAACGTCGACGTCATTGAAATCCGCTCCTATGGCTGGGTCGGGGAATGGCACAGCTCCGGAAACTTCAAGAGCGTGGACGAGCGGGTGGCGACCCTCCGGCATATGCTGGACGTCTGGCAGGAAGCCTGGGGGGACAAACTGATGGTGGTCAGCGGCTCCTACGAGTTCGACCAGCGATACGTACCCTACGCCGTGTTGGACACCTCCATGGCCGCCATGGACGACTTCGCATATGTGTCGGCCTTTGACTACACGGTCCAGAAGCAGATGACCTTCCGCCGGGACGGCATTGGCGCGGCTCTCCATTACTGGGATGAAAAGATGCTGGAGGACACCTTCAAGATGAACAACCGGCTTCCCCTCCTGGGGGAGCACTTCGGTGGCTACCACGTTTTTCTGGACAAGGTAAACGGCTATGACCTTATGGATTTCATGAACGAGGCGCTCTATAAGCTCCACTCCAACTACCTGACCGCTATCGGCTGGGTGGGAGAGGGCTTCGCCGAGGTTACAGCCCCCAAGGAGGAGGGCGGCTCCCCGGAAATTGTGGATCTGGGCAATCGGGAGATGGGATTCCGCCTGATGCCCCACCGGCTGGAATACGACACGGAGGTCCGCCCAGGAGGAACGCTTTGCTTCTCCCAGACCTGGAGCAACACGGCGGTGGGCCGAGCTTGGCAGACGGCTCCGCTGAAAGTCTACCTGACCCGCAGCGACGGGGCCGAGGTCTGGAGCGCTGCGGACGAGACCTTCGATCCGGTGCTGTTCACGGATGGGGATCTTCATTGGCACGAAAGCACGTTCCGCCTGCCGGAGGATCTGGAGCCTGGGGAGTATGACCTACGGTTTGCCCTGACGGATCCCGAGACGGGCGAACCTTGGCTGAAGCTGTCCATCGCCAACCGGGATGAGCAGGGACGCTATTTCGTCGACCGGATTCAAGTCAAAGCCAGGTCCGGCCGGGATTCTCCGAGCAAAATTCTCCGTCCCCGGTTGGAGGGGGAAGAGGGCTTGATTCCGCTCCAGGGCGTGGTCCGCGAGGACGCTTCCTTGGGGCCGAGTCTTTACGCGGGGATGACCGGACAGCGGTTCAGCGGTGACGTGATGGAAAGCGGGTTCTCTCTGGAAAAGGGAGCGGCTTATCTTGTGAAGTTCCGGTATTGCACGGACATTCCGGCGGAAGAAATCCGCATTACCAGCGGGGAACGGTATTCTGTGGAGCTGCGGAACGCAGAGGGAGAAACCCTGAGCCAGTATCTCTGGCGGGACGTCTCCAACGTTCCATCGGAACGAACGGTTCTGTTCTGTGCCAAGGAGGACGGCTGCAAACTGGTCTGGAGCCTTCAGGACGCTTACCCCATCATTGTTGGCGACGTGTCGGTCCAGCGGCTGTCCGGAGCTTGGACGGCGGAGGACTTCCAGGGGGACGGCAGTTGGCTGACCCCTCTGGATGGCGATACGGACACCGGGATAATTCAGCCCACTTCCGGCGAAAAGAGCTTTCTGGTGTCCTCCTTGGGCAGTCTCTCTGAGGAGCCGCGGGTTTCCTTGGCGCGGAGCGCGGCCCTTAAGCCGGACACCGCCTATTACGTGACCTTCGACACCTGCGGCGGAAAAACCGGAATCGGAAACTACTATTTCCTGGATCTGAGATCCGGGGACGGCTCCCGGAAAATCTCCAACTGGTTTGAGCGGGAGGATTTCGGAACGGTCAACAAGACCTTCCATTTTGTCACCGGCAGCGAGCCAGAGCAGTACCTGGAATTCGGGTGCTACCGAAGCGGCAGCTTTCAAGTGGACAACCTTCTGATCGTGGAGGATGTGCAGGGTACGGTCGTTTCCGCGGAAACCGTCCCAGAGGAGCAGCGGAACCAGGTCCGCCGACCCAGCTTTTCCGGATTTCCGGTCACGGCGGATTTTGAGGGGAGCTCCTTCCATTCCAGCATACTGAATCCCGGTGTCGGGTATCAGGGGCGTTTTACCCGAAATCCTGGCGAGGTCATTTCCGGAGAAGGCTCTGCCTACGGAAAGGCATGGGCGGCCCGTGATGGATGGGTGAACTTCCTGAATACCAATGTCCGGCAGGTCCCCTTCACTTCCGGCCAGCGCTATCAGGTGGACTTTGCCTATCGGATTCTGGAGCCCGCTGCCAATGAAGAGGATGGCTTCTGGTTCCGGGTCCTGAACGGAAAGGGCGAAATTGTCCAGCAGGAACGTCTGGACGGAACGCCGGGCAGCACCTTGAAATACAGCGGCAGCTTTACGCCGGACTCCGACGGCTGGAGCCTTCAGTGGGGGATCAATCGCAGCGGCAGCGTCTCCGTTGACGATGTAACGATTTCTGAAGGCGGCAATTGATGCGGCAGCGCGCCGGTAAGGGACCACCCCTTACCGGCGCGTTTGTGTGTGCGGCTGCTTTCCGGCTGCGCTGGAACACCCGATTGAGTGATTGATCCGGAGGCCGCCGATGTGATGCGTCGCATCTATCGTACCCCAGCGGTAATTCCAGCTGCTGCAACATCTTCCGCTTTGTCTTCAACATACTCCCATAAAGGATGACTAGATTTGTATAGCCGCTGTCAGAATCCGTTCGGTTTGTGGCAGGGCGCTTCTTTACAGGCCTTGCTGGCGGCTTTTTGAATCCCGGCCGTTTGGAAAATTTTTTATCCAAGGAGCCAAGAGAGCTTTGCATACTCTAAACGTTTCATAAGGCCGTGTCCACGGCTTTATGAAAACTTTGCTGCGTTCCGGAACTCCATGAACGACTGCCCGGTGTGATACCGGACGAATTTCCGGAGCAGCTCGGGGGAGGAAAAATGCAGCAACACGGCCGCCTCGGTGCTAGTCAGATTTCGGTCGTGCAAAAACTGCCGAAGGAGCTTCAGCTGCTCCCCTGCGATGATCTCCTTCAGGGTTTTGCCGCTGCACTCCCGGCAGATCCGATTGAGGTAATCCCGGTTATAGCCCACCGCCGCAGAAACCTCACCGACGCTGGGATTGTCTCCAGCATGGTTTTCAATGTATTCGCAGCAGCGCTCATAGATTTCGTGGTTTACGCCTTCCGTGTGAGCGCAGCGGCAGACAGCGTCCAGGAGCACTAAGAGCATCCCCTCCCGGCGACCGGGTATTTCGTTTGGGTAGCGGTCGGCGTTGGCCAACTTTTGGGTCATGTCGCGGATCTCCGCCGTGTTCTGGAACTTCCGGAAGGGTAGAGTCTGGAGGGAAGGCAGATCGCCGTTGTAGTGAAAAGTGACGGAAACAAGAACTGTACCGGCGGCCGCCTCGTAGGAGACGCCGACGAAGCTCCGGATCAGGACGGTGCTGTTATGCCGGACGGGGACGGCCTCCTTCCCGAAATGCAGCACAGCCTCTCCGTGGATGACGCCGATGAGCCGGGTCCCGCTGTCGGCCTTCAATTCCGTTGTGCCGCTTTGCAGTATGCTGATTTTTTGGGCGCTGAAAAGACTGAGACTCTCGAAAGGCGGCTCTCTTTGGTAGACGCCGCATGCGCCTGGAAGATAAATCATGTCGTTTTTTCTCCTGTTTCACGTCTTTTTTCTCTTTACGGGCCGCGGTGAAAATGTTACATTTATTTTAGCACAGATCTACGCTTTTTTCAACATTCTGTGAAATCACCGAGGATATTAGAAGGAGAGCCATATGACAATCCGCATCGATAAAAAGTATCTAATTTTCCCCGCTAACGCTAACTGCGTGACCAAGCGTGTTTCCATGAAGCTCGACAGCCAAGAAGTCTACGGGTTGGACGTCTGTCTGGATAATCGTGCGCCGGATTTTTTCGCCTGCGTCGACGTGTCCCGCTTTATTGGGCAAGAGCTTGAAC
>CAJMLQ010000023.1 GCA_905214265.1 uncultured bacterium | reverse complement strand
GACGATCTTCGGACTGCTACTGGGGGAAAAGGATTTCACCCGGACCATCGGTGAGATCGTGGCCATGGGTATGGACAACGACTGCACCGCTGCAACTGCGGGCAGTATTTTGGGCGCGGTCATCGGCTTCAAGCGGATTCCAGCTCACTGGACCCGGAATTTCCACAATAAAGTCTACACCTACATCAAGGGCTTTCCGGAGCTGGCGCTGGATGATGTGATCAACCGCTTTCTTGCGCTAGTGAAACAGGGGGAAACGGTATGAAGGTCTTGAATTTTGGCTCCCTGAATCTGGATTTTGTCTATGACGTCCCACATTTTGTCCGTCCGGGGGAGACGCTTTCTTCTGACGCACTGAACACCTTCCGTGGCGGGAAGGGGCTGAACCAATCGGTGGCCCTGAGCCGTGCGGGGGCAGAGGTCTATCATGCGGGCTGCATCGGCGAGGATGGCCGCATGTTGCTGGATGGCCTAGCGGAGGCGGGTGCAGATGTTTCCCTGGTACGGACGCTGCCCGATTGCCGCACCGGCCACGCCATCATCCAGGTGGATCCCTCCGGCCAGAACTGCATCCTCCTCTACGGAGGGGCGAACCGGGCCATTACCCCAGAGCAGATTTCAGAAACACTGGCCAATTTTGGGGAGGGGGATGTGCTCCTTCTCCAGAATGAGGTCAATGGACTGACTCAAATGATGGGAGAAGCCCGGTCCAGAGGAATGCGCATTGCCTTCAATCCTTCCCCCATCGACGAGGAAATTTCACAGCTTCCCCTGGAAAATGTAGAATTTTTCTTGCTCAATGAGATCGAGGGAGCGGCTCTGGGCGGCGGCGAAAAGCCGGAGGATATTTTAGAGGGCTTGAAGCGACGGTATCCCGGTGCAAAAATCATTCTGACTCTGGGAAAAGAGGGAGCGCTGTATTTTGACGGCACGGAAACCTTCCGCCAGCCGGTTTTTCCGGTAAAAGCTGTGGACACCACCGCTGCGGGAGACACCTTTACCGGATACTTCCTGGAGGCCGTGGGCCGCGGGCTGGATGGCGGCGCATGCCTGCGGCGGGCGTCGGCGGCATCTGCCATTGCCGTCTCCCGAAAGGGCGCATCGCCGTCCATTCCGGATGCGGCAGAGGTTGACGCATTTTTACGGGAACGCGAGTCAAACTCTTAAACTGAAAACAAACCAAAACGGCGGCGGGCCGAAACGTTTCATGCGTTTCGGCCCGCCGCCGTGGTTCTTATGAAAATTATTGAATCCGGACCAGCTTCTGGGCCAGCAGTTCGACCAGCAGCCAGGTCAGTAGCCATCCGCAGAGCACCGGAGCGGAAAATTGCCGGAGCGCGCCCAGCAGAGCCAGCATCAGCACCAGCCCGGTCCCGAGGATCACCGAGACCAGCCGGATCACCCAGCTCAGGGACACCATGACCTTCATCCGCCGGGGCACGGCCAGAGAAGCGGCCATGGACTGGACAGAGCCGTTGTTCACTACAGCAGCCGGTTTTATTTTCACCGGTTGCCGGTAGTAGGCGAACTTATCATGGAGCCGGGCAGGGAGAATTTTGAAGCAGCTCTTGTCGCAGAGATACAGCGCAGCCAGCCGGTCCACCGTCAGAAAGGCGTCCGTTGTGTGGACGGAGAGGAGGATGTCGTTCTCTACCAGGAGCTGGATGGCATTGTCCGCTTCCGGGGAAGGGGAGAGCGAGATGACAAATACCGCTGTCAACTCGCCGGAGGCGGCTAGGTAGACCAGATCGCTCCCTTCATCCCGGAACCGGCGCTCGTAATCCTCGCTAGGGGCCCGGATGCCGTGGGCGGCCATGAGAGCGCGGTTCCCGATGAGGATCCGCCGGTTTTCGATCCAGCCGGAAAGGCCCATTCCGTCCTCATAAGTAATGGCGTCTACCTTGCGGAGCAGCTCAGTCCGGCGGGCAATGATCCGGAGAAAGACGTCGGAAAAAACACTCCCCGCTTCGATCAGCACAGAGGCGGCGTCCAGGATCGCTTCATCAATCCGCATTCCCGCAAAGGTTTTGATGCCGCTGAGAGTGACGGAAGATGGCGGAAACAGGTCGGAAGCGTCCACCACCGCCGCGTTTACCTCGCTGTAGTCCCGGATACTTCGTTCCCCGGAAGCCAGGGCGCTGAGCCGGTTGAGGACTCCCGCGCCCCGGCGGAGGGGATGGACCACGGAAAACCAGTTTCCCATGGGAACGAATATGGCAGTCATTGCCACCAGCACCGTGACGGCCAGATTTTTGTGTCGGGTAAAGAGAAAGGTGAAGACGGCCGCTGCTCCTCCCAGAATCAGCCCGGCCACCGCGAAATTCCGGGCGTTCAGGTCGCTGCAGTCCGCTCCAAGGGAGATGGGCAGAAACCCATCCAGAAGTTCGGTGCGGCAATTGACGACCGGAGTGCCGAATCCTTCCACCAGGCCTTTGGTGAATTCCCCGGCGGCCCGGCTGTCATCAACCGTCAGCGGGACATGCTTTTCATAGTCCGAGAGGGCAAATTTTGCGTTGACCGCCGCCGTCCGAAAAGCCATGGCTCGGGCAAGCCAGCCTCCGCAGAGGAGCAGGGTCCCCGCTGCCAGGTAGATCTGAATCTCCGGATTGGCAAGTCCCTTTGGAAAAAGCAACTGGCCGATGGACTGGAGCATGCAGAGCAGGTATCCTACCGCAGGCATAATGTTTCGGTCCGGCCGGAAATGGAGCAGCGACCAAAGGCCGCCTCCCACCATCTCCCAGGAAAGACCGCCGGCAGCCGCTCCGAGAAGCGTCAGAATGGCTAGGGGCAGCCGCTCCGGAACAAAGGCCGGTTCGGCGTCCCGATTGAAGCCGATCAGAACGGTGAGAAACAAAATCATGGCGGTGATTAAGCCCACAGAGATCCCCAGCAGCAGACTGGTGCGGGATTCCCGGCGCAGCAGAATCTCCTGCTGCGCCGGCTCTTCCGTGGCAATGCGGGTCCCCGCCCGGCGAAAGCAAGGCGCGAAGGCCCCCGCGGGCTGGTCCTCCTCCGGCGGCCTGGGAGGCTTTTTCCGGAGCAGGTCCACCGGCCGTCGGCGCTCTTCCGGTGGGACGTCGTCCAGTTCCTGGGCCGGCACGGGCCGGGGAGCTGGCTGCTCCGCACGGATGGCATCCACGTCGATGGAAAATCCGTCGGTTTCAGCAGCCGCAGGTTTTGGATCCGGCGGTCTCTTCTGGGATATGGCGCTTTTTGCCTGTTCCGCTTTGCGGAAGAACGGAGGCTCTGCTTTTGAGGGGGGCGGTTGGGCCGCTGCGGGCCGGACCTGACGGCGGAGAGAAACGCTTTTGAAGACCCGGGTAGGCGGCTCGTCCGCTGGCCGGGAAGGGGCCGGTTCCCTTTCAGGAGCCGGCTGCAATCCGTCAGACGGCGTTTGACGGGATGCTTTTTCAGTCAGGATGTCCTGCAGCAGACGGTCAATATCCGGCTCAGTTGATTTTGGCGATAGGCCGGTGGACAATCCGACCTCAAGAAGTATTTCGTCAACAGAAGTCTTTTTCTGGTCCATGACAGTATCCATCCAGCCTTTCCAGTGAAATAGGGGGCTCAGCCCCTGGGGGCGGCCGCTTTCAGGCCCAGACGCTGGCGCGCCACTTCGTACATGATGATGCCGCCGGCCACCGAGGCATTAAGAGAGGTGATCTCTCCCCGCATGGGAAGACTGACCATGACGTCGCATTTCTCCTTGAGCAGACGGCTCATGCCGCGGCCTTCGGAGCCAATAATCAGGGCGACGCCGCCGTCAAAATTCACCTCGCACCAGGTCTGACCCTCCATGTCGCAGCCATAGATCCAGAGTCCCTGGCCCTTCAACTCGTCTACCGTGGAGGCCAGATTGGCCACCCGGGCCACCGGAATATGAGCGGCGGCTCCGGCGGAGGCTTTGAACACCGCGGAAGTCAGCCCGACCCCCCGGCGCTTGGGGATGATAACACCGTGAGCCCCGGCAGTCTCAGCAGTGCGGATGATGGCACCCAGATTGTGGGGGTCCTCCACCTCGTCGGCGATAATGAGGAAGGGTTTCTCGCCCGCGGTTTTCGCCTTTGCCAGGATGTCCTCCACCTCGGCGTAGGGCGCGGCGGAAACGGATAGTACCACCCCCTGATGGGACGTTCCTCCCGCCATGCCGTCCAGCTTCTGGGAGGTGACCTCCTTGACAGGACAGCCGGCCTGCTTGGCCAGTGCGATGACCTTGGACATGCTGCCGCCGGTCTGGCCCTTTTCGATAAAGACGGTGTCCAGGTTTTCGCCGGTTTTCAGGGCCTCCATCACCGGATTGCGTCCTGCGATGAAAACGGCCTCCTCATTTTCCGGGAGAAGCTCCGGCTCCGGCCGGGCGGGCTTTGCCGGACGCTCAGAGCGTTTGGGGCGGGAGTAAAAGCGGTCGTCGGCGCTGACATAAGGCTTGCTGCCGGGACGTTTGGCGGCGGGGCGGCGGGACGCGCCGGATTTTGGTTTTTCGTAGCTCATGACGGTTCCTTTCTGCGCTGTGAGGCGTCAGTTGTTGATGAAAAACTCCTCGTACCAGAGGATGAAGCTGTATATGGTCCAGATCTTCTTCATATTCAGCGCCAGCCCGGCCTTGTGGTCATCCAGGAGCTTGCGGATCGCGCCGTGGTCAAAGAACATGGCGGCCACCTCGCCATCGAATTTTTTCCGGACCATCTCGTAGTACTTGTCCTGACGGAGCCAGTCGTTGAGTGGCACTGGGAAGCCCAGCTTCTTTTTGTTGGCGGTGCGCTCGGGGATCTGCTTGATGGCAGCTCCACGGAGAGCGACCTTGGTGGTGTTGCCCTTGATGCGGTACTGTACCGGAATCTGTACGGCCAGCTCCAGCATCTTCTTATCCAGGAAAGGCACCCGCAGTTCCAGGGAGTTTGCCATGCTCATCCGGTCGGCCTTCTGGAGGATGTCAAAAAGCATCCAGGTGTGAATGTCCACGTACTGGAGCTGGGTGGGCAGGTCCAAATCTTTCACCTTGTCGAAATAGGGCTTCGCATAGTCCACCGGGTCCCTGGCGGGGATTTTGTCCTTGAGGTAAGTCCATCGCTCATCCCGGGTAAAGACGTAGTTGGCCCTTGCGAACCGCTGGTAAGGCTCCATGGCGCCCCGCACGATGAAATGCTTGCCTTTGAACTCCGGCATTCGCTTAGCCAGGGCCGCAGCCCCCTTGCGGAGAAAGCGGGGAATCCGGCTGTATTGGGCGAAATGTCCCTCCTGGACGTAGGAGGGATACCCGCCGAAAAGCTCGTCGGCCCCCTCGCCGGATAGGACCACCTTGACGTACTTCCGGGCGTTCTCCGCCAGGAAAAAGAGGGGTACCTCCGAGGGATTGGGCAGGGGCTCGTCCATGTAGTACTGGATCTTGGAGGCCATCCGGAAATAATCGTCGGCAGAGACCTTGTTGGAAATGTTGGGCACCCCAACCACCCGGGAAAAATCCTGGGCGTAGGGCAGCTCGCTGTATTTCTCCTCCTCGTAGCCCACGGAGAAGGTCTTGACGTCCTTCATAGCCTTGGAAACTTCCTTGACCACGTAGCTGGAATCCACACCGCTGGAGAGAAAGCATCCCACCTCCACGTCGCTGATCTTGTGGGCCTCCACCGATTTGGTGAATTCCGCGGTGATGAGAGCCTCCCACTCCTCCAGGGTTTTGGAGGGGTCAATTTTGTAGCGGATGTCATAGTATTTCCGGATGTCCAGCTGGCCGTTCTGGTAGGTGAAATAATGTCCCCCCAGCAGCTTGAAAACGTTCCGGAACAGGGTCTCCTCGGTGGGAATATACTCGTAGCACATGTAGTCGGGAATGCGCTCAGCGTTGACCTCCCGCTGGAAGGCGGGATGCTCCAGAAAAGACTTGATCTCGGAGCCGTAAAGGAAATTTCCGTCCTTCCGGTAGTAGTAGAAGGGCTTGATGCCGAAGATATCCCGGGCGCCGAAGAGCTTCTGCTCCGTTTTGTCCCAGATGACGAAGGCGAACATCCCCCGGAGCTTCTGGAGCAGGTCGGGGCCGTATTCCTCGTAGCCGTGGAGCAGCACCTCGGAGTCGGTGTTGGTCTTGAAGATATGGCCCTTTTGGAGCAGCTCCTCCCGCAGCTCCCGGTAGTTGTAGATTTCGCCGTTGAAGGTGAGAACCTTGGTGCCGTCTTCGTTGAGAATGGGCTGGCCGCCGCCGGAGAGGTCGATTATGGCCAGCCGCCGGAAACCCATGGCGATGCCCTCGTCAACGTAGTAATCGGCCTGGTCGGGGCCGCGGTGGGCGATGCGGTCAGACATGGCCCGGATGATGGGGAGACGGTCCCCAGCAAAGCCGTTGGTGGTAAACCCGGCAAATCCGCACATCTATCATCAAATCCTTTCGGAGTGAAATTGGCAAAACAGGTTATCGGGTGATTAAATTCCGGTACTCCGGCTTCAGGGGCTTTCCGCAGAATTCAATGGAAGCCTTTGCCAGAACTTCCAGAGCGTCCAGATACCCAGGCCCCAGGGGAAAGTCCCGCTTGACCAGGGAAAGCTCGGTGCAGCCCAGGATGGCGCACTCCGCGCCCTGTTTCCGCAGTTCTCCGGACACTTCATCAAAAAGGGGCAGCTCCGGCGGCTTTCCGGCTTTGACGTCCTGGTAGATCAGGTGCATGACCTTCTCCTGCCCGGCCTCCGAGGGGACGGCCCAGCCAAGGCCCTGGCGCTCCAGCTCGTCCTGGAAAAGCCGGGTGCGGACGGTGCCGGTGGTGGCCAAAATCCCCGCCTTTTGGACGCCCTGCTCCCGCAGGTGCCGGACGGTTTCCCGCACCAGGTGCAGGAAGGGGATGCTCACCGCAGGCTGAAGCTCCCCGAAAAAGTGGTGGGAGGTGATACAGGGCACCGCGATACAGCAGGCCCCGATCCGCTCCAGCTCCCGGGCGGCGTCCCGCATCATGGGGACGGGGCTCTCTGCGCTGGTTCCCATGATGGCGGCGGTGCGGTCGGGGATAGTGGGGCGGCAGAGGAGGATGACGTCCAGATGCTCCTGGTCCGAGGCCGCGGCGGTCATCTGTACCAGCAGCTCGAGAAAGTAGGCCGACGCCATGGGCCCCAGCCCGCCGATGACTCCTAAACGTTTCATCAATCGTGCAATCCTTTGTTTCCGAAGTATTTTTTGTATTTCTGGAAGTAGTGGAACTGGTTTTTGCAGTAGCCGATCCACCGGCGGGGATTCATGTCCGGCTTGTAGCAGAGAGAGCGGCAGACCTTGCCCTCTTTGTAAAGCCGCCGGGTTTCCGCCTTGAGGGAATCATCCCGGACGTATTTTAAGATGATCCCCTTGGGGATGATGGTCCAGAGCATGGGGTTGTCGGCAACGGTCAGCCCCGTTTCCTTGTGGTAAACCACGTCGTCGGCCAGCCATTTGGCCAGATTGTAGCCTGCAGCGGTGACGAAGAAGCTGGAACGCCCCTGCCGCAGATTCATCTCAAACAATTTGTAGGCGCCGTCCCGGGGATCCAGCTTCATGTCGAAGTTGGCGAATCCTACATAGCCGATATCTTCCAGGAACCCGATCATCCGTTTGTTCAGCTCGTCGTCCCGAGTGCTGATGATGGCGGCATAGCTGCCGATGCCCTCGGGGGAATGCTCCTCCAGCAGGGCGTGGCCCAGGGAGATGAGCTTCACCTTCCCGTCCCGGCCGCAGTAGGCATTTAAAACCCGCATCTGGGAGTCGTCGCCGGGGATGTACTCCTGCAAAATCAGATGGTCCTTGTAGGAGGAGCCGTAGATCGCGTCCAGAATGGCGTCGAATTCCGCCTTATTATTGGCGACGAAGACCTTTTTCTTATGGGGAAATTTGCAGTTCCAGTAGGCCACCGAGTTGGAGGGCTTGATGATGACGGGAAAGTCAAAGGGCAGTTCAACCGTTTTGTAGGTCTCGTAGGTGCAGGCCGCAGTCTTGGGGAAGGCGAAGCCGTGCTCGGTGCAGACCTCGTAAAAGCTCTCTTTTAGGGAGAGCCGCATCAGCAGTTCCTCGCTGATGCACTCGAAGCGGTAGTAGGGCCGCAGCGCCTCCTGGTTCCGGACCAGGAGCTTGATGTAGTTATCGCCGCAGGGTACCAGAAGCAGGGTCTGCTCTTTGGGGTAACGTTGAGAGAAGCGGATAAGGGTGTCGCAGAACACGCGGTCGTCCTCCAGGTTGGGCTCGACGACCTCAACGGTGACGATCTTGCTGTTGGAGGTGGCACCAAGGCGGCCCTTTCCGATGGCGACGGAGGAGATGCCGTAGGCTTCGTGGAAAGAGCGCGCCATGCCGTAAACGTTGACGTCGCTGCCGAGAAGTACGGGGATAAAATCGGCTTGTTTGCTCATGAGAAACTTCCTTTCCGGAATTTATCGGGGACGGTCTGGCGAAAACCGCCGGATGGACAAACTGTCATACCCTATATTATACTATCCCCGGCGGGGAAATACAAGAAAATAATTTTGAATCCTTCTCCGGAAAGACGCATTGCCCCGGGAGAGAATCTGTGTTACAATAGGTCTGCCGGGATTCCGGCGGAAAGGACGAAAAAGTGTGGGAATTCTGAAAGCTTATGCGGTCTATCTGGCCGTGATGTGTCTGCTGGCGTTTGTTCTGTGCGGCATCGATAAATGGAAAGCCCAGCGTGGACGCTGGAGAGTGCCGGAGAAGACCCTTTTCCTGGTGTCTGGCTTGGGCGGCGCATGGGGGTTCCTGCTGGGAATGGCGGTATTCCGCCATAAAACGAAGCACCGTTCCTTCCAAATCGGGATCCCGCTGCTGGCGGTCCTGTGGCTGGCCGTATCCGTGTGGCTTGTATGGGCGCTGCTGCTTCGGCCGTAAAATTGCGGGTTTCGCCGGAAATCCCCTTGATAATCAGGGGGAGAAGAAGTATACTAAAAATAGTATGCCCAGAAATTTCTTATAAAGGAGAGGATTGGATGTCCGTTTCAATTTCCCGCTTTTTTGACGGCCTGCGCAGAAAACAGGTCGTTTTTATCGGGGTCGGCGTCAGCCATACCCGGCTTATCGAAAAATTTTTGGAAAAGGGGATCGCCGTGACGATCTGCGACCGGCGTTCCGCGGAGCAGATGGGTGAGACCTACTCCTTTCTGCTGGAAAAGGGGGCGCGGTTCCGCCTGGGGGACGGCTACCTGAAGGCCCTGGACGACGCCGACGTCATTTTCCGCACCCCGGGGATGTACTTTAACTCCCCCGCCCTCAGCGAGGCGCGGAAAAAGGGCAAGGCCGTCACCAGCGAGATGGAGTGTTTCTTTGACCTCTGTCCCTGCAAGATTTACGCCGTGACCGGTTCGGACGGCAAAACCACCACCACCACTCTTATTTCCAAAATGCTGGAGGCCCAGGGCAAACGGGTTTGGCTGGGCGGAAACATCGGAAAAGCCCTCCTGCCGGACATCGAGGAGATTGGGGAAGACGATGCGGCGGTAGTGGAGCTTTCCAGCTTTCAGCTCATCTCCATGCGGCGTTCCCCGGACGTGGCAGTGATCACCAACGTGGCCCCCAACCACTTGGACGTCCATAAGGACATGCAGGAGTATATCGACAGCAAGAAAAACCTCTACCTCCACCAGAACGCCTTTTCCCGGACGGTCCTCAACCTGGACAACGATGTCACCCGTTCCTTCGCCCCGGAGATCCGCGGGGAGCTCTCTTGGTTCAGCCGTCGGGAGACGCCGGACAACGGAGCCTTCCTGGGCGAGGACGGCGCACTTTATGCTGTGCGCCATGGCGAGAAGACCGCTTTGCTGAAAAAGGAGGAGATCCTCCTCCCCGGCATGCACAATGTGGAGAATTACCTGGCCGCCATTTCCGCCGTAGAGGGGGAGGTGGACCCAGATAACATCGTCCGCATCGCGAAGACCTTCGGCGGTGTGGAGCACCGCATCGAGCGAGTCCGGGAGCTGGACGGCGTGACCTGGTATAATGACTCCATCGCCAGCAGCCCCAGCCGCACCATCGCTGGTCTGGATTCGTTCCATCAGAAGATTATTATCATCGCTGGCGGCTACGACAAAAAGATCCCGTATGAGCCGCTGGCCCCTAAGATCATCGAGAAGGTGAAGGCCTTGGTCCTCATGGGAAGCACCGCCCCCAAGATCGAGGCCGCCGTCCGGGCCTGCGAGGGGTTTGAACAGTCCGGGCTGGTTATTCAGCACGCGGAGGATATGGAGGACGCGGTGGCCAAGGCACGGAAGCTCGCCCAGCCCGGCGACATCGTCAGCCTTTCCCCTGCCAGCGCCAGCTTCGACAAATACCCGAATTTTGAGGAGCGGGGACGGCACTTTAAATCCATCGTAAACGGGTTACAATGAATCAGCGAAAGGAAGATTTTATGACAACTCTGGAAATCCTTCGCCGCCTCTGTGAAGCCGACGGCGTTTCCGGCGAGGAGGGCTCTGCCGCGGAAGCAGCGGCGGAACTTCTCCGTGGCTATACCAACGATGTGGCCGTCGATCCCTTCGGCAGCGTCGTCGCCGACATTCACGACGCGGGGGAGGGCGCTCCGCGGCTGCTGCTGGACGCCCATATCGACCAGATCGGCATGATCGTCACCCACATCACCGAGGAGGGCTTTGTCCGGGTCGCCCCCTGCGGCGGCGTGGACCGGCGGCTCCTGTTGGCCCAGGAGGTGGTGATCCACGGCTCCCGACCGGTCCCGGGCATCGTGGGCACCAAGCCGCCTCATCTGACTTCCGGCGACGAGGCCAAAAAGGTAGTGGATATCGAGGAGATCGCCATCGACACCGGCTACAGCCGGGAGGAGCTGCTCCAGTGGGTGGCCCCCGGCGACCGGGTCACCTATGTGAGCGCCTTTGCCCAGCTGGAAAACGGCCGGATCACATCCCGCTCCCTGGACGACCGCGCCGGAGCCGCCGCCATCCTCCATGCCCTGGAGCTTCTGAAGGACAAGCCCCTGGGCTGCTCCCTGACGGTGGTCTTTTCCGCCCAGGAGGAGACCGGCGGCATGGGCGCGGCCACCACGGCCTTCCGGGTGAAGCCCGACGCGGCCATTGCCGTGGACGTGAGCTTTGCCCTCACCGCCGACGCCGACGAAATTAAGTGCGGCAAGATGGGCAACGGCCCCATGATCGGCATCAGCCCCATCCTGAACCGGGGCATGTTCGACGAGCTGGTCAGCCTGTCCAAGACTCAGCGGATCCCCTGGCAGGTGGAAGTCATGGGCGGCCGCACCTCCACCAACGCCGACCAGATTTCTGTAGCGGCCGGCGGCGTGCGAACCGCGCTTCTCTCCATCCCCCTCAAGTACATGCACACCCCGGTCGAGGTGGTCCAGCTTTCTGACGTGGAAGCGGTGGGCAATCTGATCGCGCAGTACATCCTGCACTGTGGGGAATGAGGAGGGAAAGACAATGAAATTTCGTGAAATTTTGGAGATACTCTGCAACGAATACGGCATTTCCGGTAACGAAAGCGCCGTGGCCAGCCGCATCATCGGACTGATAGAGGACTACTGCGACGAATGCCGGGTGGACAACATGGGCAATATCATCGCCTTTAAGAAAGGCGCCAAAACCCCGGCGAAGAAGCTCCTCGTCGACGCCCACATGGACGAGGTGGGCATGATCGTCACCGGCTTTTCCCCGGACGGCGGCCTCTGCTTCACCACCGTGGGCGGTGTGGACGCCCGGGTCATCCTGGGCCGCCGTGTGGTGGTGGGCGAGAACCGGATCCCCGGCGTTATCGGCACCAAGGCCGTCCACATGCAGTCCGACGAAGAGCGGAAGACTGCCGTCCCCGTGGATAAACTCTACATCGACATCGGCTGCGCCTCCAAGGAAGAGGCCATGGCCCTGGTCGACCCCGGCGACGAGGTCTGTTTCCCCGCAGGCTTCGGCGTTTTCGGAAACGGCTGCTTAAAGGGCAAGGCCATCGACGACCGTTTCGGCTGTGCGGTGATGGTGGACCTCATCCGCTCGGAACTGCCTTGGGACTGTTGGTTCAGCTTCAGCGTTCAGGAAGAGGTGGGCTGTCGGGGCGCGGCGGGTTCCGCCTTCAGCATCGCGCCGGATTACGCCATTGCCTTGGAGGCTACCACTGCCGCCGATCTGGCTGGAGTCAGTGAGCCGAAGACCGTTTGCACCTTGGGGAAAGGCGCGGTCGTCGGCTTCATGGACAGGGGCACCATCTATCCGAGGGACCTGTACCGTCTCTGCCACCAGCTGGGCGCGGAGAAGGGCATTCCTGTTCAGAGCAAATCTATGGTGGCCGGCGGCAATAATGCCGGTACGATCCACAAAACTGCCGGCGGCATCAAGACCATCGCCATTTCTGCCCCCTGTCGCTACCTGCATTCCCCCTTCTGCATGGTGAAGGAAAGCGATCTTACCGCCGTTCGGGATTTGACCCGGGCGCTGCTGGAGAAGCTTGGGGAGATGGAGTAAGACCTTCAGGCCAGCTTTTTCAATGGTCCGGCGGAGTTTCAGGACGTTTTTGGAACAGGAAAGGAGACTGTCATGACCCCCACCAGAAAACAGCCGATTTTTTTCGTCACCGGCGCCAGCGGCGTGGGAAAATCCTCCGCCTGCGAGATCTTGTTCCAGCGGGAAAGGGATTACCTGGTGCTGGAAAGCGATCTCCTTTGGGACGAGCGTTATAATCGGCCGGAAGAAAAATATCGGGAATATCGCAGGCTTTGGCTCCGAGTCTGCGCCAATGTGGCCCAAATCGGAAAGCCGGTTGTCCTCTGCGGCTGTACGACGCCGGATCAGTTTGAGGAATGTCCTGAGCGGAAGCTGTTTACACAGACCCACTATCTGGCTGTGACTTGCAGCGACGGCGAGCTGGAGCGGCGGATGCGGGAAGGCCGGGGCATCACTGACCCGGCTTGGCTGGAAAGCTCCCGGCAGTTTAACCGTTGGCTGTGGGAACACGGCCCGGCTCTGCGGCCCTCCATCCATCTGCTGGAGGCCGATGGGCTGACTGTAGAAGAAACGGCGGGGCGGATCGAGCAGTGGATCCGCTCCGCTCTTTGACAAGAATATTTGGAAGGAACGAACAACATGACCGATTATACCGGGCTCTATGATTTCAGCCCGCGGCTGCTCCATGCAGCGGAGCAGGCCGAAGAACAGTGCCGGGAGGTTTTCCGGCGGATCGAGGATATCGCCGCCTATAATGAGGCCAAGGTCCTCAAAGCGTTTACCGACCACCGGGTCTCGGCTGCCCATCTGGTGGGCACCACCGGCTACGGCTACGACGATATGGGCCGGGATACCCTGGACGCCGTTTTCGCCCAGGCCGTGGGCGCGGAGGATGCCCTGGTGCGGCACAATTTTGTTTCTGGCACTCATACGCTGACAGTGGCGCTGTTCGGCGTCCTCCGCACCGGGGATACCGTGGTTTCCGTCACCGGGGCGCCCTACGATACGATGGAAGAAGTGATCGGCATCCGCGGCGGCGGGACTGGCTCCCTCCGGGAGTTCGGCGTTTCCTACCGCCAGGTGGAACTGCTCCCCAGCGGCGAGCCGGACTATCCCGCCATTGAGGAGGCGGCCAAAACCGCCCGGATGATCTACGTTCAGCGGTCCCGAGGCTACTCCCTGCGGCCCTCCTTAAGCGTGGAGACCATCGGAAAGATCGCCGCCGTCGCCAAGCGCGGCAATCCGGATACGGTGGTTTTTGTGGATAACTGCTACGGCGAATTCGTGGAGAAGGCCGAGCCGGTTTCCGTGGGGGCGGATCTGATGGCCGGCTCCCTCATCAAGAATCCCGGCGGCGGCATCGCCTCCACCGGCGGCTACATAGCCGGGCGGAAGGATCTGGTGGAGCTGTGCGCCTATCGCCTGACTTGTCCGGGCATCGGTCGGGAGGCCGGCTGCACCCTCGATCAGAACCGGGAGCTTTATCTGGGGCTGTTCCACGCGCCGTCGGCGGTTGCGGCTGCTGTAAAGACCTCCTGCTTTGCCGCGGCGTTCTTCGGGGAGCTGGGGTACCGGGCGGACCCGCAGTACGACGCTGCCCGGACCGACATCATCGCCGCCATCCAGCTGGGAAGCCCGGAAAAGCTCTGTGCCTTCTGCCGGGGCATCCAGAAGGGTTCTCCGGTGGATTCCCACGTGACACCGGAGCCCTGGGCCATGCCGGGATATGAGGACCCGGTAATCATGGCGGCGGGGACCTTCACCATGGGGGCATCCCTGGAGCTGTCGGCGGACGGTCCCCTCCGGGAGCCGTATTCGGTCTGGCTCCAGGGGGGGCTGACCTACGGTACCGGAAAGCTGGGGCTGCTCCTGGCTGCTCAAGAAATGGAAAAAGCTCAATAATTTTCAATGATTTTTAAGAAACAGCACAGAATGAGGCGGACTGCAAGGTCCGCCTCATTCTGTCAAACAAAAAACTTTGGGCTTCCCCCAATCCGGAAACTTATACCGTGCCGGTAAGAAAGCAGAGACGGATAATGAAGCAATTTTCGGGAATTCAAACCAGCCTTTCTGTGAAAAAAGTTCCTAATCCCGGCTGCCGTTTTCATAAACCGGGAACTGCTTTCGATACCCTGCGGGAGTCATTTCGGTGTGCTGGCGGAAGGCGCGGATCAGGGATTTTGCATCGGCGTAACCCGTTCGCGCCGCAATTTCGGAAAGCCCCAGGGACGTGGAAGTCAGCAGGTTTTTCGCCTCGTCGATGCGGACCAGGGTCAGGTACTCATAGGGGGTCCAGCCCGTGAACCTGCGGAAGACCCGGATGAAATGGAATTTGCTGAGATTGCATTTTCGGGCCATTTCCTCTATCGTCAGAGGCTGGGCGCAGTTTTCCCGGAGATAGGCTGCGGCTGCGGCAATCCTTTCCGCCTCCGGATCTGTGGGCGGCGGAGAGGCCCCGGCTGCCAGGTCCCCCAATAAGGCATGAATCCAGAGGGACAGCTGCAGATCTGTATTCCGGGTCGGGACGGCGGTCAGATGCTCCAATTCCTCGAAGAGATTCCGGGAAGCGTCCCAGTCAAAGGCCCGAATGCCGTCCCCGTTTAAAAAACGGATAAACTCAGATGCCGCTGCCCCATTAAAATGAAACCAGAAAAAATTCCAGTTATCGCCGGAAGTCCCATAGTATTGATAGGGGGCGCAATTAAAAACAGCAGCTTTTCCGGCCGGGAGCAGGATGGCCTTTCCAGCGCAGCGCAGTTCTCCGCAGCCGGCACGGGTCCCCAGAAAAAGAAATTTTGGAAAGCCTTCCCGTTCGAGATAATACCGGCTGTCACATTGGAAACTTCCGAAATCCGTGAGGACAAAGGGGAGCAGCTCCGCCATTCTGTCGGTGGTGTAGTGCTGGGACCGCCAGCCCCGCACATCGCCCGTTTCGAAACGCAGGAGCATCGTCTCGCCTCCAATCGCGCAATATTCGCGAATATTTTCGCAATTTTTTCGGTAGCGGACGCTGGAAAAATTCGCTATACTTATATTAAAACATCTGGCGGGATTTTGCAACCTGAAATTTTTTGGAAAGGCGGAAGGAAGATGACATTTCGGGAAAATGTGCTGGCAGTGCTGAACTATCAGCCTTATGAGAAACTGCCGGTATTTTCTTTTGGCTATTGGGAAGAAACCGTGCAGAAATGGGCATCGGAGGGGCATATCACTCAGGAGGAGGCCGATCAATTCTGTTCCCAAGGACACAACAGTCCTGGTGAATACGCCATCAATAAGCGGCTGGGTTTCGACTTTAACTGGGGGGACTGCTGTTTCGGAGCGGGCAGCTGCCTGTTTCCGGAATTTGATGAAGAGGTACTGGAGGAATACCCTGACGGCAGCCGGAAGATGCGAGATAAAGCGGGGCTGATCGTACTGATGAAGCCGGGGATCGTCTCCATTCCGGCGGAAATCGGAACCAGCCTGACAGGGCGGGACGCCTGGGAAAAGCTCTATCTGCCGCGGTTACAGTTTTCCAGAGACCGCATCTGGTGGGAGAAACTGAATAAGCTGGGTGCCCGGAGTGAACGGGAACTGCCGGCGGGATTGTTTTGCGGGTCGCTCATCGGATATATGCGCAATCTGCTGGGCGTGGAACAGCTCAGCTATCTGATGGCAGACGATCCGGAACTTTACGTTGAGATAATCGACACCATGTGCGGGCTGTGCTACCAATGCGTAGAGGCAATCCTGGAAAGCGGCGCGGAGTTTGACTATGCTCATTTCTGGGAGGACATCTGCTTCAAAAACGGTCCGTTGGTGATCCCATCGGTTTTTGATGAATACGTGGGACCCCATTATAAGCGGATCACGGACCTGTTGCACCGGTATGGGATTCGCATCGTTTCGGTGGACTGTGACGGGTGCATTGACCGGCTGATCCCTACCTGGCTGGAAAACGGCGTCAACACCATGTTCCCCATCGAGGTCGGGACCTGGAATGCCAGTATCGCCCCTTGGCGGGAGAAATACGGCCGAGAGTTGCGTGGCGTCGGCGGGATGAACAAAACGGTGTTTGCCCTGGACTATAAGGCGGTGGATGCGGAGATCGAGCGTCTGCGGCCGTTGATTGAGCTGGGCGGCTACATCCCCTGTCCGGATCACCGGATTGCCCCGGACGCGAAATTCGAAAATGTGCAGTATTACTGCGACCGAATGCAGAATCTGAAAATTTGACCGGAGTGGAAAAGAAGAGACATGAAAACGCTTTATCTCATCGGCGGAACCATGGGCGCCGGAAAGACGACAGTCTGCCGGATTCTTCGAGACAAGCTGGACCGGAGCGTCTTTTTAGACGGCGATTGGTGTTGGGACATGCATCCCTTTCAGGTAACGGAAGAAACTAAGAAGATGGTGATGGAGAATATCAGCTTTTTGTTGAACAACTTTCTGCGGTGTCCGGCATATGACCATGTTGTGTTCTGCTGGGTGATGCATCAGCAAGGCATCCTCGACGATCTGCTGGCGCGGTTGGATACGGCGGGCTGCCGGGTGCGGCTCATTTCCCTGATCTGCAGGGAGGAGGCGCTGCGCAAGCGCCTGCAGAAGGATGTGGATGCGGGAATCCGAACCGCAGATATCATTGGGCGGAGTGTGGAGCGGCTGCGCTGCTATGAAGCCCTGCAGACGGAAAAAATAGACGTCTCACAGATTACTCCGGAAGAGGCGGCGGAACAAATACGTGCGGGGAACCGATGAGAAAACGTCGTATCCTCCAAAAACAGTCCCGGCAGACAGTGGGAAGCCTAGAAGCTTCTCCGTCTGCCGGGACTGTTTTTTAAAAAAGGATTCCCCTGGTTTTCGAACCGGCGGGAGAAAGAGGGAGATAGAAAGAAGGAAAAAAGAAGGGGCGGGCCGAAAACTCGGCCGCCCCGTTGGAGGAGAACCTCCCAGTGAGAGAAAGAGAAGAGGAACAATGTATAAAAAGTAGAGGAACGCGAATCTATTCAAACAGCCGGAAAGGGCGTAGGATTTTCGAAAGGAAAGCGCTGCTGCCGGAGCCGGTGAGGTCCGGCAGCCTGCGCGCGGAAAGTGTTCCGCTAAGAGAAAGGAGAGGGAAAAAGAGGAGGTATGCCGGGGGAACCGGAATGTGGTTCCCCGGCAGATGAGGAAAGCAAACAATCAGTTTTCGTCCTGCAGGGCGTCGTAGCCTTCTTCGCCGGTGCGGACCTTGATGACATTTTCCACGTCGTAAACAAAGATTTTTCCATCGCCGATATGGCCGGTGTAAAGAACCTTTTTGGCTGTCTGGATCACCGTGTGAACGGGGACCTTGCAGACAACGAATTCCAGTTTGACCTTGGGAAGGAGGGAGACCTCTACCGGGACGCCGCGGTAAAACTCGCCGACGCCCTTCTGCATTCCGCAGCCCAGAACCTGCGTCACAGTCATGCCGGTAATGCCGATCTTGTTCATGGCGGATTTAAGCACGTCGAACTTGCTCTGCTTGGTGATGATAACGATCTTGGTCATCTTCGGGCGGGTCGGATCGGCTGCCGGTGTGGAAACGGTGTGAGTAATGGTCTCCACCGGGACGGCAGCGTCCTGGGAAATCGGCAGGGAGGAAAGATCTGCGTCGGTGTCATCGTCCAGTGTCTGGGAGATGGGTACCGGCATGAAGTCGGCGTAGCTGGAAGCCAGGCCATGTTCCTTCACGTCGAGGCCGATGATCTCCTCCTCACGGGAGACCCGCAGACCGATGGTCTTTTTGATGATAAAGAATACGATGGTGATCGTAACCGCCGTCCAGGCAATTACAGATACGACGCCCAGCGCCTGGATGCCCAGGAATGCGGGATTCCCGGAGTAAAAGAGGCCCTTGGAGGTGTCGAACAGACCCGTGAGAAGCGTGCCGCCCGCGCCGCAGAGGCCGTGAACGCCGATAGCGCCGACCGGATCGTCAATTTTGAGCTTCTTATCGATAAATTCGATACCGAACACCACGAGAAAGCCGGCAACAATGCCGATAATGGCCGCGCCAAAGGGAGAGACGACGTCGCATCCGGCGGTGATGGCGACCAAGCCCGCCAGAGAGCCGTTGAGGGTCATGGAGACGTCCGGCTTTTTATAGCGGATCCAGGTGATGCACATGGCGGTGATGGTCGCCATGGCGGCAGCGAGGTTAGTGGTCATGAAGATACTGCCAGCGGAAACGATGGCGTCATCCCCGGTCATGGAGACGGTTGAGCAGCCGTTGAAGCCAAACCAGCAAAACCAGAGGATGAACACACCCAGAGCGCCCAGCGTCAGGGAGTGGCCCAGGATTGCTTTGGGCTTACCATCCTTCCCGTACTTGCCAATGCGAGGCCCCAGAATCTTGGCGCCGATAAGGGCACACACGCCGCCGACCATGTGAACCGCCGTGGAACCGGCAAAGTCGTGGAACCCCAACTGGGACAGCCAGCCGCCGCCCCAGATCCAATGGCCGGAGATGGGGTAGATCACGGCGCTGATGACCATGGAATAAATGCAGTAAGCGGAGAATTTCGTCCGTTCCGCCATGGCGCCGGACACGATGGTGGCGGCGGTGGCGCAGAAGACCGTCTGGAACATGACGAAAGCCCAAAGGGGGACGCCGCTGGGAAGGATCGCGCTGTAATCGCCGCGGATCATCGGGTCAAAGGACCCGAACAGTGCCCCAGTGGAGCCGAACATGATACCGAAGCCCAGCAGCCAGTAAATGGGAGTCCCGAGACAGAAATCCATGAGGTTTTTCATGATGATATTGCCGGAGTTTTTCGCCCGGGTAAATCCGGTTTCAACCATGGCGAAGCCGGCTTGCATGAAAAAGACTAGGGCTGTTCCCAACAGAACCCAGATGGTGTTGACAGATGAAAACATAGGGAAACCTCCTTTATCGGAAGACCGTGTGGATTGAAGCAGGGAAGAAACGCCGCCCTGCAGCGCGGCCGTCCTTGCGTTGCGGACCATATTGCAAAGACACGCATCCTGCCTGGCAACAGGATGCGCGTCTTTGCGCAATATGGATTTTCTATCGTCCCCTGCGCGGTTAGGCACAGGGGGCTTGAGAAGAAGAGGAAGGCGAATGGGTCAGACCCGGAACAGAAGATCGCTGTACGAGGGGAAGGGCCAGTAATCCTTGCCGAGAAGGGTCTCCAGTTCGTCGGCAGCAGCGCGCATCTCCTGCATGGCGGTGAATACGGCGTCTTTGTAGTAATCTGCCTCTTTTTGGAGATCGCCTTCGAAGCTCTTGGCCTCCAGAAGAGCCTTTTCCAGAGCTTCGGTTTTTTTGTAGAAGCAGGCCGACAGGGCGGAGAGCTTGCGTACGAGAGACTCCTCCAGTTCGCAGGGAATGTCGGCGCTCAGGGACTTTTTCTGGGCGGCTGTTTCGCTGATCTCTTTGAGATAGGCGAAAACGGCGGGGATAATCTGCTTTTTCGCCATGTCCACCATTGTCAGGGCCTCGATGTTCAGCGTCTTGCAGTAATTGTCCAGAAGAATCTCGTAACGGGAATGCATCTCTGCGGCCGTAAAGATCTTGTGCTTGGTGAACAGCGCCACATTTTTGTCCGCGATGAAGCAGGGAAGGGCGTCGGGAGTGGACTTCAGGTTCAGCAGGCCGCGCTTTTCCGCTTCTGTGACCCAGGAACTGTCATAGCCGTTGCCATTGAAGATAATGCGCTTGTGCTCCTTGATGGTCTTTTTGATCAGGGTATTGAGGTCCGCAGTGAAGTCGGACGAGCCTTCCAGCTGGTCTGCAAACTGGGAGAGGACCTCCGCCACGATGGTGTTGAGCACAATGTTGGGCCCGGAGATGGAAAGTGAGGAGCCGGGCATCCGGAATTCGAACTTGTTGCCGGTGAAGGCAAAGGGGGAGGTCCGGTTGCGGTCCGTGGTATCTTTGGGGAACCGGGGCAGGACGTGGACGCCCACCTTCATTTCCTCCTTGGTCTTCTGGCAGTAGCTGCTGCCGCTTTCGATGCTGTCTAGGATCGCGGAGAGCTCATCGCCCAGGAACATGGAAATGATAGCGGGGGGAGCCTCGTTGGCGCCCAGACGGTGATCGTTTCCGGCGCTGGCAACGGAAACACGGAGCAGATCCTGATAGTCATCCACCGCTTTGATAACGGCGGTGAGGAAGAGGAGGAACTGGGCATTTTCCTGAGGAGAATCGCCGGGTTCCAGCAGGTTCATGCCGGTGTTGGTGGACAGAGACCAGTTGTTGTGCTTGCCCGAACCGTTGACCCCCGCAAAAGGTTTTTCATGGAGCAGGCAGCAGAGTCCATGTTTCAGCGCCACCTTTTTCATAACCTCCATGGTCAGCTGATTGTGGTCGGTGGCGGTGTTGGTGTTGGTGAAAATCGGGGCCAACTCGTGCTGGGCGGGGGCGACCTCATTGTGCTCAGTCTTGGCCAGAATACCCAGTTTCCACAGCTCTTCGTTCAGGTCGCGCATGAACGCCTGAATCCGGGGCTTGATAGCGCCGAAGTAATGGTCTTCCATTTCCTGGCCCTTGGGCGGTTTGGCACCGAAAAGGGTTCGGCCGGTGAGCAGCAGGTCCTCACGCTGGTCGTGGAGGGCCTTGTCAACCAGGAAATATTCCTGTTCCGGTCCCACTGTGGTGATGACACGGGTCACGTCCTCGTTGCCGAAGAGCTTCAGGATGCGCAGGGCCTGTTTATTCAGAGCCTCCATGGAGCGGAGCAGAGGAGTCTTTTTGTCCAGTGCCTCGCCGCCGTAGGAGTAAAAAACGGTAGGGATGCAGAGGGTGTTGTCTTTGATAAAGGCGTAGGCGGTGGGATCCCAGGCGGTATAGCCCCGAGCCTCAAAGGTGGCACGCAGGCCACCGGAGGGGAAGGAGGAGGCGTCCGGCTCACCCTTTACCAACTCTTTGCCGGAGAATTCCATAATGACGGTGCCGTCGCTTTGGGGAGAGATGAAGCTGTCGTGCTTTTCAGCGGTGATGCCGGTCATGGGCTGGAACCAGTGGGTATAGTGGGTGCAGCCCTTTTCCACAGCCCAGTCCTTCATGGCGTTGGCCACGACGTTGGCGATGGATTTGTCCAGGCTCTTTCCGTTTTCCATGGTTTTCTTCAGAGCTTTGTAGGTTTCTTTGGGAAGGCGCTCCTGCATGACGCGGTCGTTAAAGACCATGTTTCCAAAGGTTTCGGGCACGGTGTTCATAAATCAGCCACTCCTTTACAATTCGTACTGCTTCCGCTCCCCAGCCAGGTGAGGAGAAACGGCGGAACAACAAAAAAGACGCCGCAGACCGGATGGTCCACAGCGCCTTTGCTGTCTACGGTTGCCATTATACCGCCGTCCGGGAAAAATGTCAATGCTTTTTGAAGGATTTTTTTAAAATTTTGCAAGCTTTGTGCAAACACAACGCCTTTGTTTCTATAAAAGCAAGAGAAATCTGGGATGTTTTCACAATTTTGCAGGAATAAAAATAAATTCCTTCAAAATCCGTTGACAAATCTGGCGCGATTTGGTAAGATAACAACAGAGGACAAAGGCGTTCGCAAGAACCGGCTTTTACAGGCCGGTTTTTTGCGGACGCTTTTTTGTTTGGACAAAGGAGGCAGGACTTATGCTCAAGGAAGGGCAAATCCGGATTCCTTCCGGCTGCGCGATCTCTGGCGTCTTTTCCAAAGAGGGAAAGAGGATCAGCGGCGAGGGAATCGTCAAATCCATTGCGACCATGCACGACCGCAGCAACGGTCTGGGCGGCGGCTTTGCCGGGTATGGAATTTATCCGGAATACAAAGACCTTTATGCGTTCCATGTGTTTTACGATGACACCGACGCCAAGGAAGCCTGCGAAAAATTTTTGGAGCGCCATTTCGATATCGTGAACCTCTCAAAGATCCCAATCCGGAAGACGCCCAAAATCACCAATGAACCGCTGATCTGGCGGTATTTCGTTGCTCCTCTTCCCACCCGCTTGGCGGACAGCCAGCTGGATGAAAAGGAATACACCGCCCGATGCGTCGTGCGCATCAACACACGAATCGAAGGTGCCTATGTATTCTCCAGCGGCAAGAATATGGGCGTTTTCAAGGCGGTAGGCTTTCCGGAGGATGTAGGCGAATTCTACCGCCTGGAGGATTACGCGGGCTACGCCTGGACGGCTCACGGCCGGTATCCCACCAACACCCCCGGCTGGTGGGGCGGAGCGCATCCCTTTGCCATGCTGGATTACTCCATCGTCCACAACGGGGAGATCTCCTCCTACGATGCCAACCGCCGGTATATTGAGATGTTCGGTTATAAATGTACTCTCCAGACCGATACCGAGGTCATCACTTACATCGTCGACTACCTGAACCGCCGGCAGGGCCTGACCATGGAGGAGGTGGCCGCGGTCATCGCCGCACCCTTTTGGTCCACCATCGACCGGATGGAGCCGACGGCCAGAGAGAAGGCCACCTATCTGCGCAACACCTTCGCAAGCCTCCTGGTCACAGGGCCTTTTTCCATTCTGCTGGGCTTTGAGGGCGGCATGATGGCCCTCAACGACCGGCTGAAGCTCCGGAGTATGGTCGTGGCGGAAAAAGGCGAAATGTTTTACGCAGCCAGCGAGGAATGCGCCATCCGCATCCTGGAGCCCAATCCCGACCGGATGTACGCCCCCCGGGGCGGCGAACCGGTGATCGTCACCCTGAACGGAGGTGTCCGGTAATGCCCATCAACTACTTTTATCCCGATTATGAGGTGGTCCGCAATCCGGACCGCTGCATCGCCTGCCGGGCCTGCGAGCGCCAGTGCGCCAACGAGGTCCATCATTACGACGCGGACCTGGGCCGGATGCTGGCCGACGATTCCAAATGCGTCAACTGCCACCGGTGCGTTTCCCTGTGTCCTACAAAGGCGCTAAAAATCGTGAAAACAGACCATACCTTCAAGGAAAATGCCAACTGGAGCAAGCAGACCATCTATGAGGTCTACCGCCAGGCGGAAAGCGGCGGGGTGCTGCTTTCCTCCATGGGAAACCCGCAGCCTTACCCCATCTACTGGGACAAGATCCTCATAAACGCCTCCCAGGTGACCAATCCTTCCATCGATCCTCTCCGGGAGCCCATGGAGACCCGGGTGTTTCTGGGCAAAAAGAACGATAAGATCACCCGGAATCCCGACGGCAGTATCTGCACCAAAATGAGCCCCCAGCTGGAGCTTTCAGTTCCCGTGATGTTCTCGGCCATGTCCTACGGCTCCATCAGCTACAACGCCCACGAGAGCCTGGCCCGGGCGGCGGAAGCCCTGGGAACCTGCTACAACACCGGCGAGGGCGGTCTCCATGAGGATTTTTACAAATACGGCCCCCACACCATCGTTCAGGTGGCATCCGGCCGATTTGGCGTCCACAAGGATTATCTGGAAGCCGGCGCGGCCATCGAGATCAAGATGGGTCAGGGCGCAAAGCCCGGCATCGGCGGGCATCTCCCCGGCGCGAAGATCGTAGGCGAGGTCTCTAAGACCCGGATGATCCCCGAGGGCTCTGACGCGATCTCTCCGGCACCCCATCACGACATCTATTCTATCGAGGACCTGCGCCAGCTGGTGTTTTCCCTGAAGGAGGCTACCGGGTATCAGAAACCGGTCATCGTCAAGATCGCGGCGGTCCACAACGTGGCGGCCATCGCCAGCGGCATCGCCCGCAGCGGCGCGGATATCATCGCCATAGACGGCTTCCGCGGCGGTACCGGCGCGGCTCCTACCCGCATCCGGGACAACGTAGGCATTCCCATCGAGCTGGCCCTGGCCAGTGTGGACCAGCGGCTCCGGGAAGAGGGGATCCGCGACAACGTTTCCATCGTAGTGGGTGGTTCCATTCGCTCCAGCGCCGATATCGTCAAGGCCATCGCCTTAGGAGCTGACGCAGTGTACATCGCCACCGCAGCTCTGCTGGCGCTGGGCTGCCACCTCTGCCGCACCTGTCAGGCCGGCAAGTGCAACTGGGGCATTGCCACCCAGCGTCCCGAGCTGGTCAAGCGCCTGAACCCGGATGTCGGAAGCCAGCGGCTTGTAAACCTCATCACCGCCTGGAACCATGAGATTCAGGAGATGATGGGCGGCATGGGCATCAACTCCCTCGAAGCGCTGAAGGGAAATCGCCTCATGCTCCGGGGCGTCGGGCTCACCGATAAAGAGCTTCAAATCCTCGGAATCAAGCACGCCGGCGAATAAGCTGGTAAAATCCCACTTTCCGTTTCCTCCCCCATGGAATGATTTTGTAAAAAATATGGAATCTGGCAGAACTCCGGCAAAACGATGATTTTTCTGCTGGAATATGCTATAATAATAAGTAGTTCTTCGCCGGAGGGGCGGAGCAAACATTCCGTGAAAAAACAGGAGGAAATAATATGCTGACAGCAATCACCGGGATCAACTGGGGTGACGAGGGAAAGGGCCGCATGGTCGACCTGCTCTCCCAGGATTATGACGTTGTGGTCCGCTACCAGGGCGGCAACAACGCGGGACATACCGTCGTGAACCATCTGGGCAAATTCATCCTGAACCTGCTTCCGTCCGGCATTCTGCGGCCTGAGGTCGTCAACGTTATGGGCAACGGCATGGTTATTGATTTGGAACACCTCTGCGGCGAAATGAAGCGTCTCACCGACGCCGGCGTTTCCATTAGTCCCGCCAACCTGAAGATCAGCGATAAGGCGATCATCTGCATGCCGTATCACAAGCTGCTGGACTGCTTGGAGGAGGACCGGCTGGGCGACGCCAAGTTCGGCTCCACCCGCCGCGGTATCGCCCCGGTTTATGGCGACAAGTATATGAAAAAGGCCCTGCGGATGGGCGACCTGCTCCAGCCGGAGTATCTTAAAAAACGACTGAAATCTGTTCTGGACTGGAAAAATCTGACCATTACCGGCGTTTACGGCGCGCCCGCGGTCTCCTATGACGAGATGTGGGCCTGGCTGGAGACCTACGGCGGCCAGCTGAAGGATTACGTCTGCGATGCGGGCGGATATCTGGACCAGGCGGAGAAATCCGGCAAAAAGATCCTTTTTGAGGCCCAATTGGGCGCTCTCCGTGACATTGACTTCGGCATTTATCCCTTTACGTCTTCTTCCTCCAGCATCAGCGCCTACGCGCCGGTGGGTGCGGGGATTCCCAATCATAAGCTGAGCCTGTCCATCGGCATCATGAAGGCTTACTCCAGCTGCGTCGGCGAGGGCCCCTTTACCTGCGAACTCTTCGGCGAGGCGGCGGAGCGCCTGCGCGAGGCTGGCGGCGAATACGGCGCGGCCACCGGCCGTCCCCGCCGGGTCGGCGGCTTTGACGTACCCGCTTCCCGGTACGGCGTGCGGGTCCAGGGCGCGGATGAGCTGGCGGTGACCAAGCTGGACGTGTTAAGCTATCTGGACGAGATCCCGGTCTGCGTCGCCTACGATATCAATGGCCGTCGGGTGGAGGAATTCCCCACCGGCGCGGACTTGGACGCTGCGAAACCCATTTATGAAACCCTTCCCGGCTGGCACTGTGATATCAGTTCCTGTCGGAAACCGGAGGACCTTCCCAAGGAGGCCCTCGACTATATCCGCTATCTGGAAAAGGCGGTCGGCTGCCCGGTGAAGTATGTCTCCGTCGGCGCAGAACGGGAGGAGTATCTCGTTCTGTAAGGCGCTGCTCCCGGCGGTCCAGGCCCCCTTTTCCCGAAAGCTGCTGACAGAAAGGCAGGATTTTCGGAATGAAACGCATCTATGTCAAGGAAAAGTGGTGCCTGGGCTGCCATCTTTGCGAGTACTACTGCGCCTATGCCAATTCCGGCGTGGACGGCATGGTCAAGGCTCTCCAAGGCGTCAAAATCAATCCCCGCATCCGCATTGAAGAGGAAAATGGCGTAAGCTTCGCCGTTTCCTGTCGTCATTGCAAGGATCCGCTGTGCGTAAAAAGCTGCATCACCGGGTCGCTGCGGATCGTTGACGGCGTGATCACCTTTAACCGGGAAAAGTGCGTGGGCTGCTATACCTGCATTCTCTCCTGTCCCTACGGCGCAGTGATGCCCTCGGAAGACGGCGTGATCCAAAAGTGCGAGCTCTGCATCAAAAACAGCTGCGGCTCCCCGGCCTGCGTCCAGGGATGCCCCAACCAGGCAATCGTTTTTGAAGAGCACGACGCATGAGGGGAGGGCCTGTTATGAATTATGTCATCATTGGAAATTCCGCAGCCGCAGTGGGCTGCGTGGAGGGCATCCGGAGCATTGACCGGGAAGGCTCTGTCACCATGATCACCGACGAGCCGTATCACACCTATTCGAGACCGTTGATCTCCTATCTCCTGTGCGGGAAGACCGACGAGGAGCGGATGAAATACCGGCCAGACAGCTTTTACGCCGACAACGGCGTGACCCTTTTGGCCGGAAAGCGGGCAGAGAAGATCGATCCAGCCACAAAAACCGTCCTGCTGGATGACGGATCGGTGGTTTCTTATGACAAGCTGCTGATCGCCACAGGCTCCCGGCCTTTTGTGCCGCCGATCAAGGGCCTGAATCAGGTGAAAAACGCCTTTACCTTTATGACTCTGGATTCCGCCAAGACCTTGGAAAGGACCCTTGGCCCGGATAAGCGGGTGCTCATCCTGGGCGCAGGGCTCATCGGTCTGAAATGCGTGGAGGGCATCTCGGACAAAGCCGGGAGCCTGACGGTGGTGGATCTGGCGGATCATATCCTGCCCAGCATCCTGGACGCGGAGGGCGCGGCGCTGGTCCAAAAGCATATCGAGGACCATGGCGTTTCCTTTATTCTGGGCGACGGAGTGGAGACCTTCGATGGGAATACCGCCGTGCTGAAGAGTGGAAAAACGGTTCCCTTTGACGTTCTGGCGGTTTGCGTCGGCGTCCGGCCCAATACGGAGCTGATTTCCGAAGCGGGCGGAGAGGTAGCCCGGGGCGTGCGCGTCAGCGAGACGTGCGAAACGACTCTTCCGGATGTTTACGCGGCTGGGGACTGCACCGAATCCTTTGATATCTCCTGCGGGCAGAACCGTATCTTGGCCCTTCTCCCCAATGCCTACATGCAGGGCGAATGCGCGGGCGTCAATATGGCAGGGGGCGAAAAGCACTACGACCACGCCATCCCCATGAACGCCATCGGCTTTTTCGGCTACCATGTGCTCACCGCCGGCAGCTATACGGGCGAGGTATACACTGCTTCCGCCGGAAACAGCCTGAAAAAGCTGTTTTATGAAGACGACCGGCTCAAAGGGTTTATTCTCATCGGGGACGTGGCCCGTGCCGGGATCTATACCAGCCTCATCCGCAGCGAAACTCCGCTTTCCTCCATCGACTTCGGGCTGATCTGCGAGAAGCCCCAGCTGATGGCGTTCTCCCGGGCGGAGCGGAAAGAAATGCTCTCCTGAGATCTCGAAAGAAAGGCGTGAAGTCAATGCTTATCAATGCGGCCGGGCTCGATTTCCAGGAGCTCAACCAGATCATCCGCGATTCCTCTGACCCGGATGTGGTCATCGAAAACTGCCTGGGGCAGCGTTACATCGGCAGTGGCCTTTCCGGCCGTACCATTACTATTCTCGGCACCCCGGGCAACGCTCTGGGCGCTTATATGAACGGGAGCCGGATCATCGTCAAGGGCAACGCCCAGGACGCCACCGGTGATACCATGAACGAAGGCACGATTTTTATCCACGGCTCCTCCGGCGATGCCACCGGCTATGCCATGCGCGGCGGCCGCATTTATGTGGAGGGAAACACCGGCTACCGCGCCGGCATCCACATGAAGGCGTACCAGGAGAAGAAGCCGGTTCTCATCGTCGGCGGCACGGCGGGGAGTTTCTTAGGCGAGTACCAGGCCGGGGGGCTCATCGCCATCCTGGGCCTGGGGCAGGAGGGCAAGCCCATCGTGGGCAACTTCTGCGGCACCGGGATGCACGGTGGAAAGATGTTCCTGCGCTGCGCGGCACTTCCGCCCGACCTGCCCAAGCAAGTCAAGGCGGCTCCTGCCACAGAAGAGGATCTGGCGGAGATCGCCCCCTATCTGGAGGAGTTCTGCGGGGAATTCCAGAAATCCTGCCGGGAGATTCTGGAGAGTCCCTTCATGGTCCTGACTCCGGACACACAGAACCCCTACAAGCAGCTCTATACCCAGAACTGAATCGGACATACAAAAAGGATAGCGGGCCGCAGACATCTGCGGCCTTTTGGAAAGGCGGGGAGATCATGGATATTACGGCGCCGGAGGTTTTGACGTTTGTAAAGGAAAACGACGTCAAATTTATCCGTCTGGCTTTTTGCGATATGTTTGGAACCCTCAAAAATATTTCTGTGATGCCGGAGGAGCTTCCCCGTGCCTTTGAGACGGGCATCTCCTTTGATGCGTCGGCGGTCAGAGGTTTTTTAAACGCGGAAGAATCCGATCTTTTTCTGACTCCGGATGCGGGCACACTCTCCGTGCTCCCCTGGCGTCCTTCCCACGGCCGGGTGGTTCGGCTGTTCTGCGATATCCGCCGCCCCGACGGCCAGCCGTTTGAGGGCGATATGCGGCATTTTCTCCGCAAGGCTGCGGAGAAGGCTCAAAAACTCGGCTACCGTCCATCCATTGGTAGTGAGTGCGAGTTTTATCTTTTTCAGACCGATGAAAACGGCGATCCCACCACCATCCCCCACGATCACGCCGGCTACTGCGACGTGGCGCCGCTGGATCGGGGAGAAAACGTCCGGCGGGAGATCTGCCTGACCCTGGAGGAAATGGGGATCCAGCCGGAATCCTCCCACCATGAGCAGGGACCCGGCCAGAATGAGATCGCCTTCCGCTATGACGATGCCGTAACCGCGGCAGACAACCTGATCACTTTTAAAAACGTGGTAAAGGCAGTGGCCGGCCGCAATGGACTGTATGCCTCGTTCCTGCCCAAGCCGGTTCCCGGCAAAAGCGGCAGCGGACTTCACGTCAACCTCTCCCTCTTTCAGAATGGGCAGAACCTTTTCCGCAGCGGCGGCGCGGAGCACAGCCGGGAAGCAGAGAGCTTTCTGATGGGAATCCTCAGCCGGGTGGGGGATATGACCGCTTTCCTGAATCCGCTGACCAACTCTTACCGGCGGTTTGGCGTCTGTGAAGCGCCACGCTACCTGACCTGGAGCCACCAAAACCGCTCCCAGCTGATTCGGATCCCGGCGGCTGCGGGAGAGTACAGCCGGATGGAGCTCCGCTCGCCGGACCCGTCCTGCAATCCGTACCTTGCTTTTGGGCTGTTGCTGCTGGCCGGACTGGAGGGGATCGAAAAGGGACTGGCTCTCTGCCCGCCCACGAACCGGAATCTCTTTACGGATCCGCCCAGCGTGGAAGAGAGTATCGCTTCCCTTCCGGGAAGCCTGGAGGAGGCGCTGGACCAAGCGGAGGCAAGCGAATTCATCCGTTCGACGCTGCCAGAGGAACCGCTCCGCAAGTACTTGGCCGCCAAGCGGGAAGAGTGCGAGGCCGCCCGGAAGTCCGGCAACGCCCTGATTTATGAGGAGAATACCTGGTTCCCGGTGGTTTGACAGCTCCGCTTTCCGAAAAGAAAGGGGGATGGGCAGGGATGGAAACGGTGCTGATCGTCTCCAGCAGTGAAAAGGGAAAGGAATTCTTGACAGAGCTGCTGCGGGGCTGCGGCTTTTCCCGTCCGGCCTATGCCGGAGGAGGGGGCGAAGCACGCCGGCTGCTTTTGGATCAGGCTTTCGACCTCATCGTCATCAATGCGCCGCTTCAGGACGAATTCGGCCACGAGCTCGCCCTGAACCTGACGCAGACCACGGATTCCGGCATTCTGATGCTGGTTAAGGCGGAGCTGGCCGACGCGGTTTCGGCAAAGGTCGAGGACTATGGCGTATTTGTCATCCCGCGGCCCATCGGACGGCAGCTCTTTTTCCAGACCGTCAAGCTGGTCAATGCCTCCCGGAAACGGGTGCTGGGACTCCGGCAGGAAAACGGCCGGCTCCAGCAGAAAATCGAGGAAATGCGGCTGGTGGACCGGGCAAAATGCACGCTGGTACAGTATCTAGGCTTCACGGAGCCCCAGGCTCACCGTTACCTGGAAAAGCAGGCGATGGATATGCGCATGACCCGCCGGGAGGTTGCGGAAGAGATTTTGAGGACCTATGAAACCCGTTAATGGAAGGAGCGCTTTTGCGAATGCAGGAAATCTGTGGGGATAAACTAGATAAGGTGCGGGAAGAATGCGGTATTTTTGGCCTCAAGCTCAACACGGAGGAGGCCGCCGGCATCACCTACAACGCCCTTTGCGCCCTTCAGCACCGCGGCCAGGAAGGCGCGGGTATTGCCGTCCTCCGCGGGGGGACCATCCTTTATCATAAAAATACCGGCCTGGTCAGCGAGGTGTTCAACAGCGCGGTGCTCTCCCGGCTTCCGCTGGCAAAAGTGGGCATCGGACACGTCCGCTATTCTACCACCGGCACCAATTCCAAGCAGAACACCCAGCCCATGGTCACCGAGTATCTGACCGGCCGTCTGGCTACGGCTCACAACGGAAACATCGTCAACGCCGGGGAAATTAAGGAGAAGCTCATTTCCCACGGCTGCGCCTTTTCCGCTACCAACGACAGCGAGGTCGTTTCCTCGCTGATCGCCTATGAAGCTCTGGAAACAGATACCATCGAGGATGCCGTGGCAAAAGCGGCGTCCCAGCTCAAGGGCGCCTTCTCACTGATTATCCTGTCCAGCCAGAATAAGCTCATCGCCGTCCGGGACGGCTGGGGCTTCCGCCCCCTCTGCCTGGGGAAAAACGAGCACGGCTGGGCGGTGGCGTCAGAAAGCTGTGCGCTGGA
>CAJMLQ010000022.1 GCA_905214265.1 uncultured bacterium | reverse complement strand
CCAGGCGCACGCCATTTTCGAACATCCGGGTCTGAACGGGGCTGAGATGAACTCGAGGAAGCTGCCGAAACAACTCTTCCACCGGCAGGAGAGCCTCCGTGAAGGAACCTTCTGCCAGCAGTGCTTCAATTTCGTCAAAGGTTCGGCAGTCCGTCAGAGTAAAACCGGCGGCCTCCGTGCGGATTAAAGAAGTCATGACCGCCCCGCAGCCCAGCATTTTCCCCAGATCGTGGCAAAGGGTCCGGATGTAGGTCCCCTTGGAGCAGTGGACCTCGACGGTGGCTTCTCGGGTGGATTCATCGTAGGAAAGCAGCTCCAGAGAATGGATGGTGACAATGCGGGGCGTCCGCTCTACCTCAATGCCCCGCCGGGCCAGGTCGTAGAGCCGCTGCCCATTGACCTGAACAGCAGAATACATGGGCGGAAGCTGGGAGATTTCGCCGCGAAAGTCGGCCAATGCAGCCTCCAGGGCGGCACGGGGAACTGGTGACGGGTCCTCGCTAAGAGGGTGCCCCCAGATATCCTGAGTATTCGTGGTCAGGCCGAAGCGGATCCCGGCGCGGTAACGCTTGTCCGAGCAGGGGACCAGGTCACAGGCTTTTGTGGCGCTGCCGAAAAAGACCGGCAGAACGCCGGTGGCCATGGGGTCCAGGGTTCCGGAATGGCCCAGTTTCCGGGTGCGGGTCATCCCCCGGAGTTTGGCGATGACATCGAAAGAGGTGAATTCCTGCGGCTTGTTGACGCAGAGAATGCCGCTGTATGCGGTGTCCGGCGTCTTGGTCATGGATTTTCCTCCAGGGTGCGGCCCGCCGCGCCCAAAATCAGCGCTTTTACCTCGTCCAAGCTGCCCTCGATGGTGCAGCCTGCCGCCCGGGTGTGGCCGCCGCCACCGAAATTTTGGCACAGGCGGCAGGCGTCGATCTGCTCGCCTGTGCGGATGGAAATTTTGTACTCGCGGTCCCCTCGCTCTTTGACGGTGATCCCGATCTCAACGCCCTCGATTTTCCGGGGGATCGCGGCGATACCGTCCAGCTCTGATTCTGTGACCCCGGTGCGGGTCAGCATGTCCCGGGAAATAAGGATCAGGGCGGCTCGGCCATTGAAGTGCATTTCCAAAGAATTGAGAGCCTCCCGTTCGGCGGCCATTACGGAAAGGGACTTGGTTTCGAAAAGAAGCTTGTTGAGCTCCTTGTAGCGGCAGCCCGCTTCAATGAGGTCCGCGGCGATGCGGTGGGTCTGGGGCGTGGTATTGGAATAGGCGAAGCAGCCGGTGTCGGTAGCCAGGCCGGTATACAGGCAGTCGGCGATCTCACACGTCAGCGGGACACCCAACTCCCGGATGACTGCGAAAACCAGTTCGGTGGTGGCGGCAGCGCCGGGGTCCAGGAGAAGCCGCTCCGCGAAGCGGCTGTTAGAGGGATGGTGGTCGATGGCCAGCTGGACCCGGCCACGATAAGGCTCCAGGGCGTCGCCAAAGAGCTGCTCGTCTGCAATATCGGTGGAAACAATGGTCTGGGGTTCAAAATCCCCGCTGCAGCCCTCCGCCAGATACTGCATTTTGCGGGGAATCGGATCGCTGACGAGAATCCGGGCGCGCTTTCCCATGCACCGCAGAGCGCGGCACAGGCCGCAGCCGCTGCCAAGTGTGTCACCGTCGGGGTTCCGGTGGCAGAGGATGAGAATGTCATCGGAAGCTTTTAAAAATGCGGCAGCTTCTTTGCAGTTGATATCCATAGGGCAACCGCCTTTCTGTATGGTCTCATTCATCCCCGCCGGATCCACCGGAGGGCTCTTTCCCATCCAGGTCCTGCAGGATCTCGTTAATCTTGGCGCTGTAGGCGATGGAGCCGTCGGCGATAAAGTGCAGCTCCGGGCATTTGCGGAGATGAAGGCGGTTGGCGATCTCCCGGCGGAGAAATCCAGAAGCGGAAACCAGTCCTTTAATGGATTCCTTGGTAGCGGCCTCACCCTCCAGGGCGGAGACGTGGACCTTGCAGTGGGAGAGGTCGCCGGAGACTTCGCAGCGGATGACGCTGAGCATCCGGGAGACCCGTGGGTCTTTGATTTCCCGGAAAAGGGCGCTCAACTCCCGCTTTAAATCCTCGGACAGGCGTCCGACTTTATAACTGGGCATAATTTTTCCTTTCTGAGAGAGGGCGGAACGGAGAAAGGGGCGGACCTGCCAGCCCACCCCCGTGTATACGGGATGTTTTAATCCCGGTATTCCTCAACGGTGAAGGCTTCGTAGATGTCGCCTTCCTTGATGTCGTTGAACTTGGCAAGCGTTACGCCGCACTCATAGCCCTGGGCGACCTCCTTGGCGTCATCCTTGAAGCGTTTGAGGGAGGCAATGGCGTCCACCGCAATGATAATGCCGTCCCGGACCACCCGGATCTGGGCGTTGCGGGTGATCTTTCCGTCGAGAACGTAGCAGCCGGCGACGGTACCGACATTGGTGATTTTGTAAACCTGGCGGACTTCGATGCGACCCATTTCGACCTCGCGGGTCTTGGGAGCCAGCATACCCTTCATGGCGGATTTGACTTCTTCGATGGCGTCGTAGATGATGCGGTAGAGGCGAAGCTCCACGTTCTGCTCTTCAGCGGCAGCCTTGGTGTTGGGGTCAGGACGGACGTTGAAGCCGATGATGATAGCATTGGAAGCGTTGGCCAGCATGATATCGGAGTTGTTGATGGTACCGACGCCCGTGTGGATGACCCGAACCCGGACCTCGTCGGTAGAGAGTTTTTCCAGAGACTGTTTGACGGCTTCTGCAGTGCCCTGTACGTCGGCTTTGACGATCAGCGGCAGCTCTTTCATCTCGCCCTCGGCGATCTGACTGAAGAGGTTATCCAAGGTGACCTTCTGGTAAGACTTGAACTGGGCTTCCTTCTGTTCACTGCGGCGCTGTTCGACCAGTTCCCGGGCCAGGCGCTCGTCTTCGACGGCGTTGAAAATGTCGCCGGCGGCGGGGACTTCGGTCATGCCGGTGATCTCAACCGGGATGGAGGGGCCGGCGGACTCGACAACCTGCCCACGGTCATTGCGCATCTGGCGCACGCGTCCTACGGAAGTGCCGGCGATGATGATATCACCAGAATGAAGGGTGCCGTTCTGAACCAGCAGGGTGGCGACGGGACCGCGGCCCTTGTCCAGCCGCGCTTCAATGACGCTGCCCTTGGCAAGGCGATTGGGATTGGCCTTCAGTTCCTGAACTTCGGCTACCAGGGTGATGTTTTCCAGCAGTTCGTCAATGCCCTGGCCGGTAGCGGCAGACACCGGAACGCAGATGACGTCGCCGCCCCATTCCTCGGGGACCAGCTCATATTCCGTCAGCTCCTGTTTAACACGCTCGGGGTCAGCCTGGGGTTTATCCATCTTGTTGATAGCGACGATGATGGAGACGCCGGCGGCTTTGGCGTGGTGGATGGCTTCGACGGTCTGGGGCATGATGCCGTCGTCCGCGGCGACGACCAGGATAGCGATGTCGGTGACAGCGGCGCCCCGGGCGCGCATGGCGGTGAAGGCCTCATGGCCGGGAGTATCCAGGAAGGTGACGTAATGCTCGCCGACCTTGACGCGGTACGCGCCGATGTGCTGGGTGATGCCGCCGGCCTCGGTGTCGGTGACATGAGCGTTGCGGATACGATCCAGAAGGGAGGTTTTGCCGTGGTCGACGTGGCCCATGACCACGACAACGGGGTTTCTCTCCACCAGATCATCCGAAGAATCTTCCTCGTCCTTGATGAGCTGTTCTTCGATGGTGACGATGACTTCCTTCTCGATTTTGGCGTTGTACTCCATGGCTACCAGAGAGGCGGTATCAAAATCGATGACCTCGTTCTGAGCGGCCATAACGCCCATCATCATCAGCTTTTTGATGACGTCGGAAACCGTGACCTTCAGCCGGGAAGCCAGCTCGGAAACAGTGATTTCGTCGGGGATCAGAACCTTGAGCTGCTGCTTGCGGGCGCGCTCCAGAGCAAGACGCTGAAGCTTTTCCGCTTCGGTCTCCCGTTTTGTTGAAAAACGTTCCTTCTTTTTGGTCTGGGATTTCTGTTTGATTTTCTGTTTGCGCTGCTGGACGTCGCGACCGCCGGGAGTCTGTGGGGCGATGGTTTCATAGCGCTCGTTGTATTTGTCCAAGTTGACGTCGCCGGTACGGGTGTCTACATGGCGGACAGTGCGCTCTTTTTCCACCGGCTCGGTGGGAACAACCGGAACCGGTGGCTTTGCGGGAGCGGCCGGTTTTGCCGGTGTGCTGTTGAAGCCGGTGCGGCGATCCTGACCGGGACGTCCACCGCGGTCGCGGTTATCCCGGCTGTCGGGACGGCTGCTCCGGTCGTTGCCGAAGCTGGGACGGGCAAATCGGTCGCCGCTCTGTGGGCGTCCGCCGTTCTGCGGGCCGGACTGGGTGCGTCCACCGGAGAAATTGCCGCCATCGCTGCGGGGACGGTCGCTGCGGAATCCACGGTCGCCGTTCTGCGATGCGGGGCGGTTCCCCTGGAAGCCGGGCCGGGCGGACTGCTGGGCAGGTGCGGCTGCTTTGGGCGTTTCGGGGGTTTTGGGTACGGGCTTTGGTTCTTCCGCCTTGACTTCCGGCGCTTTTGGAGCGGGCCTGGACTCCTCAGTCTTAGCCTCCGGAGCCTTGGGCGCCGGGGCGGGTTTCGTCTCCGCCACCTTGACCTCTGGGACCTTGGGGATCGGTGTGGACTTTGGTTCTTCCGCCTTGACTTCCGGTGCTTTCGGGGCAGGGGCGGGTTTTGCTTCCGTCGTTTTGGACGTCGGAGCCTTAGGGGCAGCAGTCTTTGCGGCCTGCTTTTCCGCTTCCGCTTTGGCCTTTTCAACCAACACCGGCGATTTTTCCTTATTGGCGAAATACTGGTCAAAATTTGGAACCTGTTTACCCTGGGTGTAGTGCTCAAAAACTACGTTCAGCTCTTCCTCGGTGAGAGCGGTGGCATGCTTGCGGGGCTCTCCGCCGAAATAGCTGTCCAGCAGGTCGATGATTTCTTTTTTGGAGACATTCAAGTCCCGAGCGACTTCGTGTACGCGATATTTTAATGTCATAGAATCGTATCCTCCGTTTCGTTGTGGGCGAGCGTCAGCTTCGCGGCAAATCCCTGGTCGGTTACGCCGATCACTCCGGTTTTGCGCCCGATCAACTGCGGCATCTCCTCCAGGGTCTGGGGGAGGGAGTAGCAGGGGATGGAGAGCCTTCCGGCAAGGAAGCGTACTTCCTTGATGGTCTTGGGCGAAAGGTCCGCGGCAGTGAGCAGGAGGAAAACCTCTCCGCGCCCTGCGGCGGCTTTTACCGTGTCGAATCCATAAGTAAGGCGTTTTGCACGCATACATAGGGAAAGGGTGGAATCAAACCGGTTCAAATTTTTCAAATCTTCCTTTCCATAGGTCATTGGAGGGGTCAGCTCTGGTGTTTTTCCAGCTCCGCCTCCATGGCGTCGTAGATCTCATCCGGGATTTTGCACTGGAAGGAGCGCTCGATCCGGCGGTTTTTCCGGGCCTTTTTCAGACATTCGGGAGAAGGACAGACGTAAGCGCCGCGTCCGGCTTTTTTACCCGTCAGGTCGAGGGAAATCTCGCCTTCCGGCGGCTTTACGACACGGACAAGCTCCTTTTTGGGTTTCATCTCTCCGCAGCCGGTGCACATCCGCAGCGGGACACGTTTTACTTGCATAACAGTCTCCTTTCTCCTGAACCCAAAGGCCGTTTATTCCGCGGCGGAGGGGGCCTCTTCCGCGGGTTCCTCCGCGGGGGCAGGATCCTTCGCGGCTTTCTCGGTATCCAGGATGCCGCTTTCCGGCCGAATGTCAATCTTGTATCCGGTCAGTTTGGCGGCGAGTTTGGCGTTCTGGCCCTTGTTGCCGATGGCCAGGGACAGCTGGTTGTCGGGGACGATGACCCGGCAGATCTTTTCGTCTCCGGGCAGAATCTCCACCCTGAGAACAGTGGCAGGGGAGAGGGCCTGGGTGATGAACTCGGCGTCATCCTCGCTGTATTTTACGATGTCGATCTTCTCGCCCTTCAGCTCCGCGACAACGGCAGAGATACGGCTGCCCTTGGGGCCGATGCAGGCGCCGATGGGGTCGACGTCGGGGTTTTTGCTCCAGACCGCCATCTTGGTCCGGGAACCGGCCTCCCGGGAAATGGCCTTGATCTCGACGGTTCCGTCAAAGACCTCGGGGACCTCCCGTTCAAACAGCCGCTTGACCAGATCCTTGTGGGTCCGGGAAATTTTCAGGGAGCAGCGTTTTTCCAGGTTGACTACGTCGACGACATAGACCTTGATGCGGTCGCCTTCTTTTAAGTTGTCGTTGGGCAGCTGTTCATTTTTGAAAAGAAGCACCTCGTTCCGGTCAATCTCTACCGTGGCGTTGCCGGTGGCCGACTCGATTTTCTGGACCACGGCGCTGACGATCTCGTAAACCTTGTTCTGGAACTGGGCGACCATCTGGGAGCGCTCCGCCTCCCGGATCCCCTGGCGGATGACATGCTTGGCCGTCTGGGCGGCGATCCGTCCGAACTGCTTGGTATCCAGCTGGATCTCGATGGGCTGGCCTACACGCGCGGCGGGGTCGTAGGCGATTGCCTCGTCCAGCAGGATCTCTGTCTCCGGGTCCTCCACGTACTCGTCCACCACCATTTTGGTGATGGAAACGGTAAACTGGTTGCGCTCCGGGTTGATGACGACGTTGACGTTGTCTGTGACCTGATAATCCCGCTTGACAGCGATGACAATGGCGTTGGTGATTTTTTCGATAAGATAGTCGGCGTTAATTCCCTTTTCCATCTCCAAAAGCTGAAGCGCATCGAAAAAATCTTTCATTTCTTTGGTGTTCATGGTGATCCTCCAATTTTATGAACGGCATTCTTTTCGTTAAAACGGCATCTCATCCTTGCGCCGGACGAAGCGGAGCTCCGAGAGGACCAGTTCGTGGTCTTCTCCGTCGGAATCTGTGACGACGATAGTCTTGCCACGATATTCCTTTAAGGTGCACACCGGTTCCTTTTCGCCCTTCAAGGGCTGAAACAGGCCGACCGTGACCTTTTGACCTAGCGTCTGCTCAAAATGGAAATCCCGTTCCAAAGCGCGGTCCATCCCGGCAGACCATACCTCCAGATAATAACTCTGAGGAATGGGGTCGGCTTCGTCCAAAAGAGGATCGATCCGCCGGCTCATCGCTTCGCAGGAGTTGATGTCCACGCCGCCTTCCTTATCAATTAGGATGCGGAGGAAATAGCTTGCGCCTTCCTTTTCAAAACGGACGTCCCAGAGGGTGAGCCCCAGTTCCTTGGCAATGGGCTCAGCCAGGGCCCAGACGCTTGCAATGATGCTGCTTTTGCTCATGCTTTCAACCTTTCTCATTTTTCAGCGGAAAATGACTGCCGGGAGCAAATTTGTCCCAACATAAACGAAAGACCGGGAAGTTCCCAGCCTTTCTATCATTTCCTATTCTATCTTATAGTAGTATAGCACATCTTTTTTAAAAAAGCAAGACTTTTGAACGCATTTTTTGTTTTTTATGAAGTGCAGTGAAAAATGCTGGAATTTTCAAAAAAGTTCAAGCTTTTGTAACAAACTTGCTCGAAATATCTGTTACTATTTGTAATAGATATCGTAATTATTTGTTACTTTTTGTTTCGTAACGAAAAAATTCCAAAAAAATGCCGGAATTCCTTGCTTTTTTTCGGAAAATGAGATAATATAAAAATGTATACTTGGGGTTGTTGCGGGCTTTTCCGGAGTTGCCCGCGGGATGATACCCGAAATCAAATTTCTTGAATAAAGGGGTAGAATATTATGTCTAATCGTCTTTTCCAAGGCGTTGTCCATCAAATGCGCGATACGATCGATCGTGTGATTGGCGTAATCGATGAGACGGCCGCGATCATCGCATGCAGCGACCTTTCAAAGATCGGGACCAGCAGCGATTATTACGCGGCGGATTTCGGTGACTCCCACGATGTTTTTGTCCGGGATGGCTACACCTACAAACCGTTTGGCCCGCATATCAAAGCGGATTATGCGGTGTTTGTCGAGGGCACCGATGATATGGCCGCCCGCTACGCCTCGATTCTGGCGATTTCCCTTTCCAGCATCAAGCAGTACTACGACGAAAAATATGACCGGAACAACTTCATTAAAAATGTGGTTCTGGACAATATCCTGCCCGGCGACATCTATATCAAGGCCCGGGAACTGCATTTTAATATCGACGTCAACCGGGTCGCACTGCTGATCCGAGTGGTTTCCACCAACGACGTTTCTGCTTATGAGGTCATTCAGAATCTTTTCCCGGACAAGCAGAAGGATTTTGTTTTCAACATCAGTGAGACCGATATCGTCCTTATCAAGGAAATCAAGGCCGGCATCGAGTCCAAGGACTTGGAGAAGCTGGCCCGCTCCATCGTCGACACCCTCAGTTCCGAGTTCTATACCAAGGCGGTCGTCGGCATCGGCACTGCCGTAGTCGGGGTCAAGGACCTGGCGCGTTCCTTTAAAGAAGCGCAGATCGCCCTGGAGGTCGGCAAGGTTTTTGATACGGACGAATCCATCGTCAGCTACGACAACCTAGGCATCGCCCGACTGATCTACCAGCTGCCGACCACCCTCTGTGAGACCTTCCTGAAGGAAGTCTTTAAAACGGGTTCCATCGATTCTCTGGATCATGAGACCCTCTTCACCATCCACCGTTTCTTCGAAAATAACCTGAACGTCTCCGAGACCTCCCGGAAGCTCTTTGTGCATCGCAATACCCTGGTGTACCGCCTGGAGAAAATCAAAAAGCTCACTGGTCTGGATCTGCGGGAATTTGACGATGCGATTATCTTCAAAATTGCGTTGATGGTCAAAAAGTACCTGACTTCGAATCCCATGAAGTTCTAGCCGATTCCCGGCGGAGGGATGGACGGCTTTCTGGCTGTTCTCCTCCGCCGGATTTACCGGGACCTGCGGCGAAAACCGCCGTCATAGAAAGATAGGGTCCCGGTTTTCCTTTGCAGCGGCAGTGATTTGGGCGTGAGAAAGGATGCAGGTGCATGATTGATCTGATAAATGTCTCTTTTGCCTATGAGAATGGGACAGAGGCACTGCACGATATTAACCTCCGGGTCGACAATGGCGAGTTCGCCTTTATTGTCGGCTCTTCTGGTGCTGGGAAAAGCTCGATTATCAAGCTTCTCCTGCGGGAAACTCAGGCAACCGAAGGAACGGTTATCGTCAATGGCTACAACCTCAATCGGATGAAAAATGGACAGATTCCGAAATTCCGGCGGAGTATCGGCGTTGTGTTTCAGGATTTCCGGCTGATTCCCAATATGACGGTTTATGATAACGTCGCATTCAGTCTCCGGGTGACGGACGCTTCCAACAAGCTGATCCGCCAGCAGGTCCCTTATGTGCTGGAACTTATGGAACTGCACGACAAGGCGCGGAAATACCCCTATGAGCTTTCCGGCGGGGAACAGCAGCGGGTTGCTCTGGCCCGGGCCCTGGTCAACGACCCGCCTTTGATTATTGCGGACGAGCCCACCGGCAACATCGACCCGGAATTTTCCTATGAAATCGTAGAAATGCTCCGCGGCATCAACCGCTGTGGCACCACCATCGTAATGGTCACCCACGAACACGAAATGGTAAAATATTTCGGCGGACGCACCATCAACATTGAAGACGGCGTCGTGGTTTTTGATGATTACATAGGAGGGGCCAATGAGAGCAAGTAGTTTCCGGTACTTAGTGAAAAACGGCGTAAAAAATCTTTGGAACAACCGGATGATGACCATCGCGTCGGTGGGTACGCTGATTGCCTGCCTGCTGATTGTTGGGTTCGCCGTTTTGTTCAGCATCAATGTAGACAGCATCGTGGAGTATATGGGCCAGCAGAACGAGATCGTCGTTTTTATGGCGCTGGATACTCCCGACGAATATATGAGCATCATGAAGGACGACCTCGCTTCCCTGGACGGCCTGGGCGAGATTACCTATGTTTCCCGTGATGAGGCTTTTGCAGAATATAAGGAAAAGCTGGGGGATAAGGCGGACATCCTGGAGGGCATGGAGGACAACCATTATCTTCCCGCCAGCTTCCGGGCAAAGATATCCAGCCCCGAAAAGGTCGATATCCTGCTGGCTTCCATCCGGCGGATGGATTATGTGGACGATGTCCAGGCGCCGACAGACCTGGCAAAGACGCTGGTCAGCGTGCGCCGGATGGTCAACACCCTGGGCGGAGCTGTGATCCTGGCCCTGGTGATCGTTTCACTGGTCATCATCACCAATACCATCCGGGCATCGGTCTTTAACCGCCGCAAGGAGATCAATATCATGAAATATGTTGGTGCGACCAACACGTTTATCCGGATCCCATTTCTGGTGGAAGGCGTGCTGCTGGGCATTATTGCCGCAGTGGTCGCGTATTTTGCAATTTGGGGCGGCTATACCGTTTTTCTCCATGCGATGACCACCGAATCCTCTTCGTGGCTGGTTTCTATCACCCAGCACGTCGTTCCGTTCAAGGAGGTCTCCTACCAGCTGATGGGAGGATTCCTGCTGGCCGGTGTGTTGACTGGCGGCATCGGCAGTACTTTCAGCATGCGCGGGCATCTGAAGGTTTGAGAGGAGAAATCCATATGCGTGTGAAAAGAACGGCGGCGCTTCTGTCTGTGCTGTGTATTGTGCTGGCCGGCTTTTTTTCCGATTTGGGGATAGGGCTTGAAGTCAACGCCTCCCTTTCCTCTGAGAAATCAGACCTGGAAATGCAGAAGTCCCAAATCGAAAAGGAACTGGCTCAGATTGAAGCGGATTTGAAAGAAACCAAAAACAATATTGCGGAGCAGGAACAGTATCAGGCTGCGCTTTCCCAGAAAATCAAACTGAATCAGGAAAAGCTCAGCGTCATGGAGCAGCAGCTGACGGTTTTGTCCGGCGAACTGGAGAAAAAAGAAACCGAGCTGGCAGAGAAGGAAATCGAGATCGCCGGCAAGGAAGAAGAGATTGCCAGCACTTATGAGACCTACAAGCAGCGGATGCGAGTTATGTATATGATGGGCGAAACCTCGACGCTGGAAATGCTTTTTACCGCGGACAGTTTTGCGGATTTCCTGACTAACATCCAGATGATCAAGGCCATTTCCGCCCATGACACCGAGCTGGTCGAAAACCTGGAGCTGCAGAAGAGCGAGCTTCAAAATGCCCGTACGCAGCTGGAGCAGGCCCAGGCGGAGCTGGAAAATCAGCAGGCGGCTGTTACCGCCAGCCGGCAAGAAATGGAAGCCGCCAACCAGCAGCTGCAGGCGGCCTATCAGCAGAGCAAGACGGCAACCCAGGACTTGGAACAGGAACGCGCGAATTTTGAGGCGAATCGGGAACAGAGGCTGAAAGAGGCCCAGGAGATCGACAACGAAATCGAGGAACTGCTGGCGAAGATCGCGGCGCAGAATGCGCAGGATCAGGGCGGCGGCAATATCGTCACGGAGCAGGGGTTCCTTTGGCCGTTGCCAGGCTGGTCCCACATCAACTCGCCCTACGGCTGGCGATGGAATCATTCAGATTTCCACACAGGTTTGGATATCGGCGGTTCCGGTGTCTATGGCTCCAGCATCGTCGCGGCAAAATCCGGTGTGGTCGTCAGTTCGATGACCCACTGGAGCTATGGAAACAACGTGGTGATTAACCACGGGGACGGTTACGTGACCCTTTACGCTCATTGCTCCGAGGTACTGGTCAGCTCGGGCCAGACTGTTAGTCAGGGGGATGTCATCGCCAAGGTCGGCGCGACGGGCAACGTCACTGGCCCGCACCTTCACTTTGAAGTCTATTATAATGGAGTCCGGCAGGATCCGGCTAATTTTGTGAGGTATTGATCCGCCTTTTGTGAAAGGAGATTCCGATTATGCGCTTTCGAAAAACGGCCGCTGCCGCGCTTGCCCTTTGCCTTGCGGTTTCGGCGGTAACCTATTCGGCGCCGGGTACAGATGTGCACGCTGCTTCGCTTTCCAATCTGCAGAGCAAAAAGCAGCAGCTGCAGTCTGAAATCAATCAGGTTCAGAAGGAACTGACCGCCGCTAAAAATGATATCGCCAAACAGGAGCAGTACCAGAATTCGCTAAACCAGCAAATTCAGCTGAACCTACAGAAGGTAGGAGTCATGGAACAGGAGTTGAATCTTCTGTCTGAAAATCTGGCTGCAAAAGAGCAGGAACTGACCGAAAAAAAGGAAGAGCTGGATGCGAAGGAGCAGGAGATCGACGCGACTTATGAGCAGTACAAGCTGCGGATGCGGGCAATGTACATGGCAGGGGAGACCTCGACGCTGGAGATGCTCTTCGCGGCAGACAGCTTTGCGGATTTCCTGACCAATATTGAGATGATGAAAGCGATTACCGCCCACGATACCGAACTCTTGGATTCCCTGGAGATCCAGAAGCGGAGCATCACCAATCAAAAGACCCAGGTTGAGCGAGTCAAGGCTGATATCGAGGAACAGCAGTCCCAGGTAGCTGCCAGCAAGGCCGCCTTGCAGCAGACCAACCAGGAGCTCCAAGCCGCCTACGAGGAGAGCAAGACGGCAATGCAAGACATCGAGCTGGAAAAGCAGCAGTTTGAGGCGAATCTGGAAGCGAAAAAAAAGGAGGCCGCTCAGGTTCAGGGAGAAATCGACGCGATCTACGCGGAACTGGCGGCACAGGCCAGCAATTCCAACAATTCCTCCATGAAGGACAGCGGCTTTATCTGGCCCTTGCCGGGATATAGTACCATTACCTCGGGTTACGGCCCTCGTTGGGGTTCCATGCATACGGGGATCGACATCAGCGGTGGCGGTTGTTACGGGGCGGGGATCGTAGCGGCTGCGTCGGGGACGGTCATCAAGGCTGCTTCCCACTGGAGTTATGGAAATTATATAATCGTGGATCACGGCGGCGGCTATACGACGCTGTATGCCCATTGCTCCAAGCTTTTGGTCAGCGTCGGGCAGAATGTGGCCCAGGGCCAGAAGATTGCTCTGGTAGGTTCTACCGGCCAATCGACGGGGCCGCATCTGCATTTCGAAGTGCGGATCAACGGGAAAACTCAGAACCCGCGGAACTTTGTCTGATAAAATTCAGAAAATGTTTTCAGCTGCACCGAAAAATTGCTCATACTTTTGTGGATAATGAAACAGGAGCGAGAATGTTTTCGCTCCTGTTTTTGTGAGACGTTTTTCCGCTGCGGGACGTCTCTGGCGGAAAAATAGACGCAGGGGAGAAAAGAGGCATCCATGAACAAAAAGGTTTCGTTGGGAGCGGCCATCTGCTTTATGGCGATTGCAGCCGCGGTTACCTTCACGATTACGATGTATTTTTCGCTGAATATCTTCAATTCCAAAATTGCTAACGTCACAGAGCGGGACGATTTTTACGACAAGATTGCGGAAATTGACACCATCGTTCGAAACAATTTTTTGGAAGACATCGATGAAGAGCAGCTGATGGATTCGGTAGCAGACGGCTATATGGCGGGCCTCAACGATCCCTATACCCGCTATATGAATCAGGAGGAGTACAAGGCGTACCAGATGGACAACGCCGGCCAGCTGGTGGGGATCGGTGTGACGGTTCAAATGGATGAGAGCGGCTATATTCTTGTCAACAGTGTGGAAGAGGGCTCTCCTGCGGAAAACGCCGGTATCCTGGCAGGCGACTTGATCGTCAAAGTGGACGATTTGGATGTTTTGACGGCGGGATACTCCGAAGCAGTCAGCGCTGTGCGGGGCGAAGAGGGGACGACAGTCCTTTTGACGGTCCGTCGGAACAATGAGGACATCCAACTGGAAGCCGTTCGGAAGCTGATTACCTCTACGACGATTACTTACCGGATGATCGGCGAGGACGGGTACATTAAAATTTCCAAGTTCGACGCGACAACCGCGAGTGATTTCAAAAATGCAGTGGCGGATCTGAAGTCCCAGGGTGCGACCGGTCTGATTTTCGACGTTCGGAATAATCCTGGCGGCCTGCTGGACAGCGTGGCAGAGGTTTTGGATTATCTCCTTCCAGAGGGGCCCATCGTTTCCGCGACCAATAAAAAAGGTGAGACGCGGGTCCTCTACGAATCGGACGCCAACAGCGTGGAACTGCCGATGATCGTGCTTTGCAATGGGGAAACGGCCAGCGCAGGCGAGCTGTTTTCTGCTGCGCTGCGGGATTATAAAAAGGCGGAGCTGGTCGGCGTTACCACCTACGGAAAGGGAATCATGCAGACCGCCTACAACTTGGCGGACGGCTCGGCGCTGAGCCTGACAACAGATTACTACAACCCGCCCTCTGGTATCAACTTCCACGGCGTCGGCCTAAAACCTGATTACGAGGTGAAACTGACCACGGATCAGGAACTGAATCTGGTCAATTTGGATGAGAATACAGATCCGCAGCTGCAAAAGGCGATAACCGTTCTGGACTCTCAAAAATAGTGTTTCAATACAGGGCCTTCGCGCCCTGTATTTTTTGTAACTATGTAAACCTATTGACAAATTGAAGTTCACGTGATAATATGTAAACTATAATTTAATTATTGGTTAACAAGAAAGGAGACGACAATGAACACAGAAACTTCCATGAAGAAGACCCGCAGCAAAACGCTTTCGCTGGCGCTTATCGCCTTATTTGCCGCACTGACAGCGATTCTTTCGCAGATAACGATTCCCATGCCAGGACTGGTTCCCATCAGTTTGGGAAATCTGGCTGGATTTTTGGCCGTCGGATTGCTGAGTTGGAAAGAGGCAGCGGCTAGCCAGGCGGTTTGGGTGCTGTTGGGAGTAGCCGGAGCGCCGGTTTTTTCCGGATTCGGTTCCTTGAGCCGGCTGACAGGACCTACGGGTGGGTACATCATCGGTTACGTGATTTCCGCACTGGCGGCGGGGCTGATTCTTTCCCGGACCGGATACCGCTTTCGCTGGTTGGTTGTCGCCTTGGCAGTTGGCCTGACCATCTGCTACGCGTTTGGAACGACATGGTACCTCATCGTAATGGGAAGCGAAACCACACCGGCAGCCGCTCTGCTGTCCTGTGTTGTGCCGTTTCTGCCCGGGGACGCAGTTAAGATCGTTTTAGCTTCCTTGCTGAGTCAGAAGCTGCGCCCTCATCTCCGGCGGGACGTTTAGGGAAAAGTCAAAACCGCCTGCCCTCCGACGAGGACAGGCGGTTTCCTTATACTTGCGGGAAAATGGTATGAAGGTCTAAGACTCGTTGATTGCTGCTGCCGCGGAATACCAGGTTCAAGTCTCGGAGCGCCTCGACATAAGGGCCGTCTACCAGCGTGTCGCAGAGCTTTAGAAGCTTCAACACTGCCGGTTGGGTTTTACCAAGTTCCAGCAATTGCTCCAGTGTGTAGCCGCTGTAAGCGAAAACCGTTTTTCCCAATTTGCGAATCTCCTGCACCAGAGGAAGCAGAGCCTCCGCTTGGCAGAAGGGCTCACCGCCGGAAAGTGTGACGCCGTCCAGCAGTGGGTTCTCCCGGATTCCGGCGAGAATTGCGGGAATATCCGCATCAAATCCGCCGGAAAAGTCGTGGGTCTGAGGATTATGGCATCCGGGGCAGTGGTGGGGACATCCCTGGGTAAAAATTACAAAACGGATTCCCGGGCCGTCCACAATAGACTCTTCGATAACGCCGCTGAGGCGGAGCTTAGACGCCATGTTTTACACGGTCCCGTTCTTCCGCACGCTTGGCGTTGTTAAAGCGGTCGGTCGTGCCAACCAGGTAGCCGGTGATCCGACGGATGCGCTCAAAGGAAACATCTTTACCGATGGATCTGACTTCTTTGCTGTTCTGTTTCTCGCTCATGTTGATAACTCCTTTGTGATAGTATGGTGAGAATTAGTGCGTGCAGTCGTAATGGCAGGGAACGTCCGGATATTTTTTCCGCAGTTCGTCAAGCCGGTCGATGGTAACAGCTTCTCCTTCATGCCGCCCGCAGCGGGGGCAGACATCGTTGATGACCCCGGTGTAGCCGCAGACCGGATCCCGGTCCACCGGATGGTTGACCGAACCGTAACCGATGCCGGCTTCCTTCATGCAGCGGATAATGGTTTCAAAGGCTTTGAGGTTTTTGCAGGTGTCGCCATCTAGCTCCACATAGCTGATGTGGCCGGCATTAGTGAGGGCGTGGTAAGGTGCTTCCAGCTGAATTTTCTGGTAGGACTTAATGGGGAAGTAAACTGGCACATGGAACGAGTTGGTGTAGTAATCCCGGTCGGTGACACCCGGGATCTCGCCGTAGATCTTCTTGTCGATGCGGACGAACCGTCCCGAAAGACCTTCCGCGGGGGTGGCCAGCAGAGTGAAGTTCAGGCCGGTCTTCTGAGACTCATCGTCCATGCGTTTGCGCATGTGGGTGACGATCTCCAGTCCCAGCTTCTGGCTTTCCGCGCTTTCGCCGTGATGGGCGCCGGTGAGAGCTTTGAGCGTTTCCGCCAGGCCGATGAAGCCGACGCTGAGGGTGCCATGTTTTAGGACTTCTGCGACGCTGTCATCCGGTCCCAGGTCTTCCGAATCGATCCAGATGCCCTGGCCCATGAGGAAGGGATAATTGCGGACCTTTTTGGTGCACTGAATCTGGAAGCGGTGGAGGAGCTGGCGGATAACCAGGTCGATCCGCTGGTCGAGAATCTCATAAAATTTGGCGATGTCGCCCTTGGCTTCGATGCCGATGCGGGGGAGGTTGATGGAGGTGAAGCTCAGATTCCCGCGGCCGCAGGTCACCTCTTTGGTCCGGTCGTGAACATTGCCCATGACCCGGGTACGGCAGCCCATGTAGGCAATTTCGGTGTTGTAATCGCCGGGTTTGTAGTACTGGAGATTAAAGGGGGCGTCGAGAAAGCTGAAATTGGGGAACAGCCGCTTAGCTGAAGTGGCGATGGCCTGCTGGAACAGATCGTAGTTGGGGTCTCCGGGATTGTAGTTGACGCCTTCCTTGACCTTGAAGATCTGAACCGGAAAAATTGGAGTTTCGCCGTCGCCGAGGCCGGCATCCGTTGCGGAAAGGAGGTTCCGGATGACCATCCGCGCCTCCGGGGAGGTGTCGGTTCCATAGTTGACCGAGGAAAACGGGACCTGGGCGCCAGCGCGGGAATTCATGGTGTTCAGGTTGTGAACGAAGGCTTCCATCGCCTGGTAGGTAGCCTTGTCCGTTTCCGTATAAGCAGTGTCCGCTGCGTAATCGTGGGCTTTGGCGGCGGTATCCGCCGGGATCTCCTGAAAGCCGTGCTCCTTCTGGTGTGCGGGAAGGTATGCGGTGAGCGCCGCTTTGTATTCTTCCGCATTGCTGAGGGAGGGGGTCATGGGAATATCCGTTTTTACTGCTTCGCAAAGAGCTTCCGCATCCGTCTGGGACATCCCTGTGGAGATCCGCAGGTATTGGGCCAGGGCTTTGAAATATTCCTTCCGATAGGTCTTGGCGACACCGGGCGCCATGGAATAGTCGAAGTTGGGGATGCTCTGCCCGCCGTGCATTTCGTTCTGGTTGGCCTGGATGGCGATGCAGGCCAAGGCGGAATAGCTGATGATGGAGTTGGGCTCCCGCAGACAGCCGTGACCGGTGAAAAAGCCGTGATGGAACAGCTTCAGCAGGTCGATCTGGCAGCAGGTCTCGGTGAGCATGTAAAAGTCTTTATCGTGGATGTGAATATCGCCGTTGATATGGGCGGCTGCGATGTCCTTGGGCAGGATATAGTTATCCATGAAATACTTGGAGCCCTCGGAGCCGTATTTCAGCATGGTGCCCATGGCGGTGTCAGCGTCGATATTGGCGTTTTCCCGCTTGATATCCGCGTCCTTGGAGTAGGAGAAAGTCAGTTCTTTATAAATATCCATTAAATCGGCTTCGCTCTGCCGGATTTTGGCGTGCTCGGCGCGATAGAGGATGTAAGCTTTGGCGGTTTTGGCGTAGTCGGCGGCAATCAGGGCTTCCTCCACCTTATCCTGGATCTGTTCAACCGTAGGGATGCGGTTTTTCGGGAGGCTGCCGATGACCGTTTGGGTCAGCTCTTTGATCTTTTTGGCAGAAATTTTCTCATCGGAAACCGCAACGTTTGCCTTGTGGATCGCTTCCTCAATTTTCCGGGAATCGAAGGGGACGACTTCCCCGTTTCGCTTTTTGATCTTTGTAAACATCTTTTCCCATCCTCTGCTCGTATAGTGGTCCGCCAGGGGCGAAAACGGCAGTGGATAAGGCACAAAAAAAGGAGGGGGGACGCAAGCAGTGCTTTTGTAAAACCCGAACCCCCTATATATTGTGCTTTTTGTCTTGGCCAATGCCGTATGTTGTATTATTATCATAGCGCAAAAAGGCAGGAGTGTCAAGTGTATTTTTGAAATTTTCTGATGCCAAGACAATATTTTTCGAAGCGTTGAACTTTTATGAGACCCTGCGGAATAATCGAGCTCCTATAAGCTGTCATTCCGGATTGTTTCAAATTTCGGCGAAAAGGCTGGGGTGTGAGATTTAAAAGGCTTTCCGTTTTTTGAATCCTTCCATCCCTTTCTGGCTGAGAAATCGTAGCTTTTTCGTTTGGAACCTGATGAAAAATATTTGTCAAGACACCCGACATGTGATATAATAACCTAAAAGGCCTTTCCCATTGAAAAAGCAAAGATCGCGTTTGCGGGTCTTGGAGCTTAGACCGCTTTAAGAACATGCATCATTGTCCCGTTTTGTCGGCGCAGACGGCGGCGGTCATGCTGTGATAAAGAAAAGGCTTTGGTTTAAGGACAGCGATACCGGAAGGGAAGAATATTTTTGAGAACAAGAATCCTGGGGATCGATCCCGGTTATGCCATTGTTGGATGCGGCGTGATCGAATACGACGGGCGGAATTTTACAACGCTGGACTATGGTCCCATCACCACGCCGGCGGGGATGCCCTTTGCCGACCGGATAGCTGCGATCTATGACGGGGTTGCGGGTCTGCTGGAACTTTACCGGCCCGACGCCATGGCGGTGGAAAAACTGTATTTCAACACAAACCAAAAGACCGCCATCGATGTGGCGCAGGCTAGGGGAGTTATCCTCCTTGCGGCACGGCAGAAGGGCGTTCCTTTTTTTGAATATACGCCCTTGCAGGTCAAACAGTCAGTGGTGGGCTATGGTCGGGCAGTCAAGCAGCAGATCATCGAGATGACGACCCGGCTTTTGAACCTGAAAAAGCCTCCCAAGCCGGACGATGTGGCGGACGCGCTGGCCATTGCCATCTGTCACGCTCATACCGCCGGTTCGCAGACGGCCGCCGCCTTAGCAGACGCGATTGCCAGACAGGAAAGAAAGGATGGAACCAGATGATATACAGCCTTCGCGGTAAGCTCCTTTCCGTGGAGCCAAATCTCGCCGTCGTGGAATGCGCCGGCGTCGGATACGCGGTGCGGACTTCCTCTGTAACGGTTTCCCGCCTCCCATCTCTGGGAAGCGAGACGATGCTTTACACCTATCTCCATGTGTCGGAAAACGCGATTGATCTTTTCGGGTTTGCGGATTCCAATGAACTCAGCTGCTTCAAAATGCTGATCACCGTCACTCGGGTGGGGCCGAAAGCGGCTCTTTCCGTGCTCTCTAACGTGACACCGGAGCGGTTCGCTCTCTGTGTGGCCTCCGGGGACGCCAAAACCATCTCCAAGGCGCCGGGTATCGGCCTGAAGACCGCCCAGCGCATCATTTTGGAGCTCAAGGACAAGATGAGCCGTGAAGCGGCGGAAACTGGTTTTGGGGAAAGTTTTTCCGGGGAAGTCCCCACCGACGCCTCCAACGCTGGAGAGGCAATTTCGGCCCTGGTGGTTCTGGGATATTCCCAGAGCGAGGCTGCATCAGCCGTCATGAAGCAGGATCCCGCTCTTCCGGTGGAGGAACTCATTAAGGCGGGGCTTCGCGCCCTGTCGTCCCGATAAGAAAGCAGGTTTCCCATGTTTGAATCACAAATCGACCGCGAGGAGTTGGATCTGGAAAACCGCATTACCGCGCCGGATTTTCACGGCGGCGACGATGAGGCGGAATATTCCCTGCGTCCTAAGACTCTAGCGGAATACATCGGCCAGGACAAGGCCAAGGAAAATCTTTCTATTTATATCGAAGCGGCAAAGCGCCGCGGCGAGGCCCTGGATCACGTCCTCCTCTACGGCCCGCCCGGTCTGGGCAAGACGACCCTGTCCCAGATCATCGCCAACGAGATGAACACCGGCATCAAGGTCACCTCCGGCCCCGCCATCGAGAAGCCCGGGGATCTTGCGGCGCTGCTCACCAATCTTTCCGACGGCGACGTGCTGTTCATCGACGAGATCCACCGGCTCTCCAAGTCGGTGGAAGAGGTGTTGTACCCCGCTATGGAGGACTACGCCTTGGATATCATCATCGGAAAGGGCCCCTCGGCCCGGTCCATCCGGCTGGATCTGAAAAAGTTCACGCTGGTGGGCGCGACCACCCGTGCCGGGCAGCTGACATCCCCGCTGCGGGACCGGTTTGGCGTCATTCTCCGGCTGGAGCTATATACGCCGGAGCAGCTGTGCGATATCATCGTCCGCAGCGCCGGGATTTTGGAGATTCCCTGCGACCGGGAGGGAGCTATGGAGCTGGCCCGGCGCTCCCGGGGGACGCCGCGGATCGCCAACCGGCTTTTGAAGCGGGTCCGGGATTTCGCGGAGGTCATCGGCAACGGCACCCTGACGAAGGAGATCGTGGATACCGCCCTGAGCCGTTTGGAAGTGGACGAGCTGGGCCTGGATAACATCGACCGCCGGCTGCTGACCATGATGATCCGCAACTACAACGGCGGCCCCGTGGGGCTGGAAACCATGGCGGCTGTGCTGGGAGAAGAAGCCGTCACCATCGAGGACGTCTATGAGCCCTACCTGATGCAGCTAGGCTTCCTCTCCCGGACGCCCCGGGGACGCTGCGCGACTCCGCTGGCCTACCGCCATCTGGGCATCGAGCGCCCCGACGGGCAGCAGATGCTGTAATAACTGCAAGGAGAACCGTTCATGAGAATTGCCCAAAACTGGACCGGATATGAGATGCTGGACACCTCCGGCGGCGAAAAGCTGGAACGCTGGGGAGAGATAGTCCTGGTCCGCCCGGATCCACAGATCATCTGGGATACCCCCCGGCAGCACCCCGGCTGGAAGCGCCCCCACGCCCACTACCACCGCTCGGAAAAGGGCGGCGGCGCATGGGAGAACTTCCACCCGTTCCCGGAGAGCTGGCCGCTCTCTTACGGGAACCTGACCTTCAAGATTTCGCCCACCGGCTTTAAGCACACCGGGCTTTTCCCGGAGCAGGCCGTCAACTGGGACCTTTTCCGGGAGCTGATCGGGAAGGCCGGACGGCCGATTTCGGTACTCAATCTGTTTGCCTATACCGGCGGCGCGACGCTGGCCTGCGCGGCGGCGGGCGCTTCGGTCTGCCACGTGGACGCCTCCAAGGGGATGGTCGCTTGGGCCAAGGAGAACGCGGCGCTGTCGGGACTTGCGGACAAGCCGGTCCGCTGGATTGTGGACGACTGTGAGAAATTCGTCGCCCGGGAGATCCGCCGGGGGCGGCGGTACGATGCGATTATCTTGGATCCGCCCTCCTATGGCCGCGGCCCTTCCGGTGAGGTCTGGAAGCTGGAGGACCAGGTCTACGCGCTGGTGGATCTCTGCACCGGGGTCTTATCGGAGAATCCGCTTTTTGTGGCCCTCAACTCCTATACCACGGGGCTTTCGCCTTCGGTCATGGCCTATCTGTTGGGCGTGACGGTGGGAAGGCGGCACGGAGGCCGGGTTTCGGCTGATGAGATCGGCCTGCCGGTGACGGCTTCCGGCCTGGCGCTGCCCTGCGGCTCCACCGCCCTGTGGACCAATGGGGACCTGGACTGCCCCAAACTCAGCCGATAGAAGGGAATACTATGGAGAAGATTATCACCACGCAGGACCTCTTTTTTGACTACCGCAACGAGGAGGACGGGACCTCCTTTCCGGTTTTGAAGGGGATCAACCTGGAAATTCAAAAAGGGCAGTTTGTCGCAGTGCTGGGACATAACGGCTCGGGAAAATCCACTCTGGCCAAGCACTTCAACGCCATCCTGCTGCCGACGGAGGGGAAGGTCCTGGTCGCCGGCATTGATACCACAGAGGAAGACCGGCTCTTTGACATCCGTCAGAACGTAGGGATGGTTTTTCAGAACCCGGATAACCAGATCGTCGCCACCATTGTCGAGGAGGACGTGGCCTTCGCTCTGGAGAACATGGGCGTGGAGCCCGCCGAGATCCGCCGCCGGGTGGATGAGGCACTGAAGCAGGTGGATATGTACGAATACCGGGAGCACTCCCCCCATCAGCTTTCCGGCGGGCAGAAGCAGCGGGTGGCCATCGCGGGCATTCTGGCCATGCGCCCTCAGTGCATCGTCTTGGATGAGCCCACTGCCATGCTGGATCCTAAGGGCCGCCGGGAGGTCATGCGGACCATCCGGGAGCTGAACCGGGAGCACGGCACCACCGTTGTACTGATTACCCACTATATGGACGAGGCCGCGGTGTCCGACCGGGTCGTTGTCGTAGACAATGGCGTGGTGCTCCGGGACGGGACCCCCAAGGAGGTCTTCTCACAGGTAGAGCTTTTAAAATCCGTGGGCCTGGACGTCCCCCAGGTGACAGAGCTGATCTATGAGCTCCGCAAAGAGGGGATCGACCTTCCCCAAGACATCCTCACTGAAGACGAATGCTATGAGGCGTTGAAAAAACTGCTCTCTGAATAATCGGAATTCCATCCCAGAAGGGAAGGTTGAACACCTTGATGATAAAAATTGAGAATCTTACCTATAAGTATTCCATCGGTACCCCCTTTGAGAAGGTTGCGGTGGATAACGTGAATCTGGAGATCGATGGCGGCGAGGTCATCGGCGTTATCGGCCATACCGGTTCGGGAAAATCCACCCTGATCCAGCACCTGAACGGCCTGCTCAAACCCACCTCCGGGACCATTTGCCTGGACGGTATGGACATCTGGGCGGACAAATCCAAGCTCCGCCAGGTGCGTTTCAACGTGGGGCTGGTGTTTCAGTACCCGGAGTATCAGCTTTTTGAGGAAACGGTATACAAGGATATCGCCTTCGGCCCTCGGAACATGGGGCTTTCAGAGGATGAGATCGACCACCGGGTCCGGGAGGCGGCGGAGTTTGCCGGTATCCGGGAGGAGCTGCTGCAAAAAAGCCCTTTTGAACTTTCCGGCGGCCAGAAGCGCCGGGTCGCCATTGCGGGCGTCATCGCCATGGAGCCAAAAGTCCTGATCTTGGACGAGCCCACCGCTGGCCTGGACCCCAAGGGGCGCAACAAAATCCTCACCCAGATCAAAAACTATCACGAAAAGGTGGGAAATACCATTCTCCTCGTCTCCCACAGCATGGAGGACGTGGCGGCCTTTGCCGACAAGGTACTGGTGATGAACAAGGCGAAAGTCTTCGCCTACGACACCGTGGAGAACGTTTTTGCCCGCAGCGAGGAGCTGAAGGCCATCCGGCTGTCGGTCCCGCAGATCACCAACGTCTTTCACCGGCTCCACGCGGAGGGCTACCCGGTCCCGGAAAACGTCTACACAGTCGCCTATGCCAAGCGTAAGCTGTTGGCCACCCTCGCCGAAAGGGGGAAACTCCCCAATGCTTAAGGACATCACCATCGGGCAGTACTTTCCCGGGCACTCCTCCCTTCACCGGCTGGACCCCCGGATCAAGATCGTGCTGACCATTGTCTACATTGTTTTGCTGTTTCTTGTGAAAAATTCCGTCGGATTTGCAGTGTCCATCCTGTTCCTTGTCGTTTGCTATATGGTGGCAAAAATTCCGGTGAAGATGATCCTCCGGAGTTTAAAGCCCATTGTACCGATCCTGATTTTTACCGGGGCTCTCAACGTTCTGTTTGTTTCAGGGGAACACGCGATTTTCGACTGGGGAATCTTCCATATCACCCAGGAAGGTATTTACACGGCGGTCACCATGGCGATCCGAGTACTCTGTCTCATCGCTGGGTCGTCGCTGCTGACTTATACCACCTCGCCCATCGCCCTGACCGATGCTATCGAGCGGCTGCTGGGCCCATTGAAGGTCCTGCATTTTCCAGTGCATGAGCTGGCCATGATGATGTCCATCGCCCTGCGCTTTATCCCGACGTTGATTGAGGAGACGGACAAGATTATGTCTGCTCAGAAGGCCCGGGGCGCCGATCTGGAGTCCGGCGGCCTGATGCAGCGGGCCCGGGCGCTGATCCCGATCCTGATCCCGCTGTTCATTTCGGCCTTCCGCCGGGCGGAGGAGCTGGCGCTGGCCATGGAATGCCGTTGCTATCACGGCGGAAAGGGCCGGACTCGGATGAAGCAGCTCCACCTGGGCGCTGTGGATGGCGTAGCCTGCGGGGTTATGGTACTGATGGTGGGCGCGGTCATCGCCCTGAACCTGCTGCCCATCCCCTGGTGAACCGGATGCGCAGACTGCTGTTTGAAATTGCCTACCGCGGGACCGCTTATCACGGCTATCAGGTTCAGAGCAACGCCCGGACCGTCGCCGAGGTCCTTCAGGACGCCATTGAGGCGGTCTTCCACAAGCGAGAGGGCATTGTGGGCTGTTCTCGTACGGATACCGGCGTCCACGCCAATCAATTCTATTTCCATATGGATACGGAGTCTGAGATCCCGGAGAATGCCGCCGTCATCGCTTTGAACAACCACCTGCCCGGCGATATCGCTGTGCGGAGCTGCCGGGAGGTCCCAGCGGATTTTCACGCTCGCTACAGTGTGGAGCGGAAGGAGTATCTCTACAAAATCTGGGATGCGCCGGTCCGGAACCCCTTATTAGACGGCCTCGTGCTTCACTTTAAGTACAGGCTGGACGTGGAATACTTGGATCGCTGCGCCCGTGAGTTTTTGGGGACCCACGATTTTATCGGCTTTTGCAGCTCCGGCGGCAAAATGCACGACACAATCCGCACCATCTTCGACTGCGGCGTGACCCGCAGCGGTGACCTGGTGGAGTTTCGGGTCACGGGGGATGGTTTTCTCTACAATATGGTGCGTATTATGGTGGGGACGCTGCTGCCGGCGGGCAGCAGCAGGCTTCAAACGGGCGACATTGCCCGTATCGTCGCATCCAGGGACCGCAGGCGGGCGGGAATCACCGTCAGTCCTGACGGGCTTTATCTGAACCAGGTCCTTTATGGGAAACGTCTTGACCTTTCTGGGAGGAATTCGTGAAAAAATCAACAAAAAACCAGCAGCCGAAAAATTATGACATTGAAGAGTACCGGCGAAAGAAGAAACGGGAGAAGATACTCCGGCATTTTGTCCGGGCGGGCGCCGTTTTGCTGATCCTCACGGCAGTTTTCGGCGGGGTGTACCTTTACCAGCGCTACGATGTGGAGCAGCTTTTGAAAAACGCGGCAGAGAATACGGGGACAACCACGCCTGCGACCGCCGTGCAGACCACCAGCTTTCCTGTGACGCTGGACTCGGTCGAGCCGCTGGAGATTGAGGCATTTGGAAATTCCGTCGCGCTTTTGACCTCCGATGAGGCCGCGCTGCTGGATTCGGATGGGAAAACCTCCTTCCAGTTTGTACACGGCTTTACCAATCCCGTCCTGAAAACAGGGGACGAGCGGGTGCTGACCTATGACCGGGGCGGATACGGATTCCGCCTGGACAGCCGGCAGGGAAACCTCTATACCGGCCGCAGTACCAACACGATTTTGACTGGAGCGGCGGGTCATGGGGCGGTTTTTGCCTTGGTGACGACGGAGTCCCATTATGCCGGAAGCGTGACGGTTTTCAACAAATCCGGGGAAGAACTGTTAAAGTGGTCTTCTTCCGATCAGATCGTCGATGTGGATTTTTCGCCGGACGATAGCCAGCTGGCGGTGGCGTGCGTCTCCTTCGGAACCCGCGGAGAGTTGATCGCCTCCGTTCATATTTTTGATATCCGGAAAGAAACGGAGCTGGCCGCCCCTTCCTTTACAGACGCTCTCCCAGTGGCGGTAAACTACAAAAAGGACGGACGGATTCATCTTGTCTGTGACAGCATGCTTGCCATTGTGGAGAAGGATCTGAAAGCAACAAAGACAGTTCCATATCTCCGCCAGCTCCAGTCCTATGCTTTTACCCACGAAGATACGCTGCTGATCTCGTCGGACTCCCATGAGGTGTCCAGCACCATCACACTGGTGTCGCCGGAGGGGGAGAACTGTTCTCTAACGGTTTCATCCGCTGTGACGGATATTGCGGCATCAGAGGATGGTATTTGTGTTTTGGCCTCTTCTGAAGTGCGGAAATACAGCCTGACTCTTGAGCTTCTGGAAACCTACCGTGTTGCCAACGGAGTTTTCCGGGTCGAGATCGCTGGCGGCCGGGTTTTCTCCCTCAGTACATCCTATCTGAATGTTTTGGAGGCAGAGAAGACGAAACCGGAAGAATCGGAGGTGTTCAGTTGAATATTCCCGCATTGGTTATAGATGGAATTTTACTCCTTTGCGCGCTGATTCTGATCGTGCGTTCGTATCAGAAGGGGTTTTTGCGGACGCTGGTCAGCGCAGCGGGATATCTAGTCTCCTGCGTCCTGGCTTTTGTAGGAAGCCGGGCGCTGACAGAGGCGTGTTATCGCCTGTTTTTCCGGGACAGACTGATTACTTCTATTGAGAAGGCTATTGAGGGCACGGCGGCGGACGCCGACCTGCCGGGGAAGCTCTCCGCGGCGGTGGAGGCTCTGCCGGGCTATCTCCAGGTGGCGTTATCCTCGGCGGGGATAGATGCCGGCGAGTTGTCCGGCCGCATTTCCGGCCAGGTGGCGGATTCTGCGCATGCCATGAGCGTCTCCATCACCGAGACGGTTCTGTATCCGATTCTTTACGTGCTGATGCAGGGAATTTTTTTCCTGCTTCTGTTTGCCGCCTGCATGGTGCTGGTGCGCTGTTTGACCCGGGTCCTGCGCGGCGTGGAACGGCTCCCGGTCATCGGTCCGGTAAACGCGCTGCTGGGGGCGGCCATGGGAGCGGTAGAGGCCTTGGTCCTCTTCTTTGTCGCCGCGGTGACAGTCCGGCTGCTCCTGGACTTTACCGGCGGATTTACCTGGCTCAATGAGGAGATCATCAGCGGCACCCATCTGTTTTGCTATTTTTATACCTTTGATTTGAGCATGCTCCCGGTATTTTCCAACTGATGAAACTTGATTCGGAGGTGGCGGATATGAATATCCCCAACACATTGACCGTTTTCCGTATTCTGCTGATCCCGGCCTTTATTGCTGCCTATTTTGGGATGCCGGACGCCTATTTTTACGTCCCGGCGATTATCCTGGTGATTTCGGGCCTTACGGATGTGGCAGACGGATATATCGCCCGCCGCTTTCATCAGATCACGCCGCTGGGACGTTTCCTGGATCCAGTTGCGGACAAGCTGACGATGGCGTCCGTCATTATCTGCCTGTCCATTACCCATGTCCCGCTGCGCTGGCTGTTTGGAATTTATTTTGCAAAAGAAATGACGCTTGCGGTCATTGGGTTGGTGATGCTGAAGTCCTGGCGCAATTCCATCCCGGCGAAATGGTACGGGAAGGCGACAACAGCGCTGCTTTATACGTTGATGTTCGCTGTGATCCTGTTCCCCGGCATCCCGGATGAAATTTTGGGCCTGTTGATCCTTCTGCCGGTGACCTTCATCATTTTGTCATTTATTTTTTACTTAAAAGAGATTAAAAAGCATAAGAATTAACTATAATAGAAAGTATGGATTTTTCTGCAATCCAATAAAAACACGGCCGCAATCCGGCGGGACGTGATAGACTCCCACCATGAAAGGATTACTCACACAATGGATATGATGTGCTGCAAATGTAAAAAACGCCCAGCCATGCTTTTTGTAGCGAAATTCGACGGCAAAGAGATGGTCAATGAGGGCTATTGCCTGAAATGCGCCTCTGAACTGGGATTGCCGCAGGTCAAGTCGATGATGGACAGCATGGGGATTACACAGGATGACCTGGATAACCTTGATGAGCAGCTTGGCAGCTTCGAAAATGGAATGTTTGAGCCCGGCGGCGCCGAAACGATGCCGCCGTTTCTCCAAAAAATATTTGGACAAAATGAGACGCCGGAGGATGAGCTTTCCGACGGGGCTGACCTGATCCCCAGCGAGCCTACGTCCGGTTCGGAATCCGGCCCTTCTTCCGCTCCCCGGCGCGGCCGCAAGGAGAAGGAGAAAAAGAAGAGTTTTCTTGACAACTTCTGCGTAAATCTCACGGAAAAAGCCCAAAATGGCACCATGGACCGGATCATTGGACGCGATCAGGAAATTTATCGGGTTGTTCAGATTTTGAGCCGCCGTCAGAAAAATAACCCCTGCCTAATCGGCGAGCCCGGCGTCGGAAAAACCGCCATCGCCGAAGGGATTGCCCAGAAGATCGTGGCGGGGGACGTCCCGTTTCGGCTTCTTGACAAGGAAGTGTATTTGCTGGATCTGACCGCTCTGGTGGCCGGCACTCAATTTCGAGGCCAGTTCGAGAGCCGGGTCAAGGGCCTCATCGATGAGGTGAAAAAACGCGGAAACGTGATTTTGTTCATCGACGAGGTTCACACCTTGGTCGGTACCGGCGACGCAGAAGGTTCGATGAGTGCCGCCAATATCATGAAGCCTGCCCTTTCCCGGGGTGAAATCCAGGTCATCGGCGCGACGACCTTTGGAGAGTACCGGAAATACATTGAAAAAGATTCCGCTCTGGAGCGGCGGTTCCAGCCGGTGACGGTCGAGGAACCCACCATCGCCCAGACCATTGACATTCTGAAGGGCATCCGCAGCTATTATCAGGAGCATCATAAGGTCCGGGTCCCCGACGAAATCCTGGAGGCCTGCGCCCACCTTTCAGAGCGTTACATCACCGACCGCTTCCTCCCGGATAAGGCCATCGACCTGCTGGACGAATCGGCCGCCTGCGCCTCCATCAAGAGCACGGTGCTCACCGACTATGAGAAGCTAAACAAGCAGCTAAAAGGGCTTTATGACCGCCAGCAGGAACTGGAGCAGGCCACTGAAGCCATTGACTACGAAGCCATCGCCCGGATCAAGGCAGATGTCATCGTCACCAAGGAAAAGCTCAAGGAACTGGAGCCCCAGATCCAGGACGTCAAGGTCACCATTGAGGACGTGGCCAAGGTGGTGGAGCTCTGGACCGGCATTCCGGCTGAAAAGGTCAGTGAAAGCGATTTCGCCCGTCTAGCCCGGCTGGAGGAGCATCTGAAAGCCCGGATCATCGGTCAGGACGAGGCGATTCACGCGGTTTCCGCAGCCATCCGCCGGTCGAAGGTGCATCTGAGCAAAAAGCGCCGTCCGGCTTCCTTCATCTTTGTAGGCCCCACCGGCGTTGGGAAAACCGAACTGGTCAAGGTTCTGGCGGAAGAGCTGTTCGACGACAAGACCGATCCGCTAATCCGGGTGGATATGTCCGAATACATGGAGAAGCATGCGGTGTCCCGGTTGATCGGGTCGCCTCCCGGGTACGTCGGGTTCGATGAAGCGGGTCAGCTTACCGAAAAGGTCCGCCGTCGGCCCTATTCGGTGGTACTCTTTGACGAGATCGAAAAGGCACATCCGGACGTGATGAACATCCTCCTTCAGATTTTGGATGAAGGTCGGATCACCGATGCCCAGGGGCGCACCGTCAATTTCGAAAATACCGTGGTGGTCATGACCTCCAACGCAGGCTCCAACGACCACGGCGGCATTGCCGGATTCAATCAGTCTGCGGCGGCGGCCTCCAAGGAAAAGGCCATGAAGGGGTTGTCCGCCTTCCTGCGGCCAGAGTTTATGGCGCGTGTGGATGAAATCATCGCCTTTAATCCGCTGACCAAGGAGAATATGGAAGCCATCGCCCGGCTGATGCTGGACGAAATGAAGGAACCGCTGGCGGAGATTGCCCTGAAGCTCAGCTACGGCCCGGAGGTTCCCGTTTGGTTGGCGGAAAAAGCCATGGGCGGAAAGTTCGCGGCGCGGGATCTTCGCAGCACAATTCGCCGGGAGGCGGAGGATAAGGTCGCGGTATTGCTCACCAGTGAATCAGCCGCGGGGAAAGAGGTCTATATCAGCCTGCAGGATGGTCAGATTTTGGTAGCCTTGGCCTAAGACAGAGCGATAAAAACAGCGCTGGTATCGCGGAGCGAAACGCTTCCGATGCCGGCGCTGCTTTTTAAAAAGCACTTTATTTCGTCAAGAAGAGGACCCCGAGGGTATTCGGTCCGCAATGGCAGGAGATGGTGCAGCTCGCGCGGGTAACACAAATTTCCTGGAAATCCGCACATTGCATGATGGTTTCCCGTACCAGGTTGATGCAGTCTTGGTCAATGCCGGAATGAGTGATGAAGATACGGTCCAGCTGGAGGTCCTTTCGGTTCAGGACGTCCTTGGTGTACTGGACAAGCACCTTGCGGAGGTCGCCGCGGTATTTTTTTTCAACCTCCATCGCCCCATTTTTCTCCGGGCGGACCTCAATGCAGGGTTTCAGCCGCAGAAGATTGGCTCCTAGAGCCGCCACTGTGGAGCAGCGTCCGCCGGCATGCATGAATTCCAGCGTATCCAGGATAAAGGAAGCGTGGCTCCGGTCCGCCAGTTTGCGGGCCTCCTGCTGGATTTCCGGAGCAGGGAGACCGGCGCGCGCCATTTCCGCGGCCTCAATGACCTGCAGGCCGATACCGGTAGAGAGGCTGCGGGAATCCACGGGATAAACATGCCCCAACTCTTCCGCTGCGGCGCAGCAGTTCTGGTAAGCGGCGCTGAGGGCAGAACCCAGACAGAAATGAACGATCTCATATCCCTGTTCGACCAGGGGGCGGAAAAAGTCCAGATATTCGCCGATACCAATGGCAGCAGTTTTGGGAAGAAGTTTTTTGTCCCAGTAAGCACGGAACAGGTCATCCGGCGTGATATCCACGCCATCGGTATATTCCCGGCCGTCCAGGATAATATGATAAGGATAGTAATGCAGCTGATAGCGGTCCTGAAAGGACTCCCCAAGGTCGCAGGGGCTGTCGGCAGTCAAAATAACGTTTCCCATAGATAATCCTCCGAAATTGTGATTTTCGGCAAACACAGCCGGTATGTATTTTTCATTATAGCATTTTTGTCTAAAAAAGGCTATAGTTCCGAAAAAATCTCTTTTAAAAAGTGATATTTTTTGAAAAACCGTTGACAAAAAAGCAACTGTATGCTAAGATAATAAATGTTCCGTGTGACGAACTTGCACGGAGAGATGTCCGAGTGGTTTAAGGAGCTGGTCTTGAAAACCAGTGATCCCGCAAGGGACCG
>CAJMLQ010000021.1 GCA_905214265.1 uncultured bacterium | reverse complement strand
TAATATATATTTCTAACTAATCATTGTCCCACTCCATAGCGGACGGTTTCTTCCGGAAAATCCCGCATCCACCAGTAGGGTGGATTGAGATGCAGCCGCAGGATGACCCCTGCGCCGGGATTGGCGTCCAGCACCCCGGCGATTTCCTCTCGCAGGGGCTCGGTTTCAAAAGGGGAGGCCTTGTGCCACCCCAGGTGCAGGCCGGTGTCCGCCGTCACCAGGTTCACTCCTTGTTCCGCAAAGAGCCGGATGTTCCGCTGGGCTTGGGCTGTGTTGCTGCCCGATGCGGGGATATCGCTTAAACCGTATAGAATAGGTACAGTCTTCCTGCCGTCGAGATATAGACCAGGGCTTCCGTCGCCGCTGTGAACCTGTGCGCTTTTCATACGCTTGACCTCCTAACGTCGAATGACTAAGCCGAGGAAAAAGAACCGGTGCGTTTATCTGCATTATAATATAGAGGGTAAAACCTGTCAATCTCTGAAAGGAAAGATTGACAGGTTTTTTCGGTATGGTGAAATTCGCCAGCACTGGTAATTCTGTCGGATTTTCCGAATGTCGGCGGTCCGACTCGCGTTTTTGACCATATTTACAGTTTGGGAAGTCCGCCTTAGAATATAAAGCATACCGGGTACGTAAAAATCAGGAGGAATCCATATGACTGAAACGCTCACCGCCAAACGCAAAAAAGCGCAGGCCCTTTCCGGCAGTCGCGGCCTGCTGAAGCAGATCGTCCGTCACTGGCAGCTGCTTTTGATGACGTTGCCAGCACTGCTTTATCTCATTCTTTTCCAGTACAAGCCCATGTACGGCATCATCATTGCCTTTAAGGATTACAGTTTCAAAAAGGGAATATTGGGGAGTCCTTGGTGCGGCTTCGATAACTTTACCCAGCTTTTCAGCTCCTATTGGTTTCCCATCATTCTCAAAAACACCCTCTCCATCAGCCTGCTGAGTCTGGTCGTTGGCTTTCCTATGCCCATCATCCTGGCGCTGATGGTTAATGAGATGCAGAATCAGCGCCTAAAGAAATTCTTCCAGACTGTTTCTTATGCTCCGCACTTCATTTCCACGGTTGTGGTCTGCGGTATGGTCATCCTTTTCCTGAGTCCGACCTCCGGCATCATCAATAAGGGCCTGAATCTGTTCGGAATAGAGTCCATCAGCTTTATGCAGCAGCCCGGTATGTTTAAGTGGGTCTACGTTATCAGCGGCCTGTGGCAGGGCACCGGCTGGGGCGCGATCATCTACTTCGCGGCCCTTTCCGGTGTGGACCAGTCCCTGCTGGAGGCGGCAGAAATGGACGGCGCCTCCCGGATGCAGAAGATCATCCACATCAATCTTCCGGTTCTGGTTCCCACGATCCTGGTGTTGTTCATCCTGCAGTGCGGCTCTCTCTTGAGCGTCGGCTACGAAAAGATCTACGCCCTCCAGAACCCCACCAACCTCTCCGGCTCAGAGGTTATCTCCACGTACGTCTACAAGTCCGGCCTGGTGGATAAGAATTTCGGATTTTCCACTGCCGCAGGCCTTTTCAATTCGGTTATCAACTGCACCATCCTCATCGCCGCCAACGCTCTGTCCAAAAAGGCGGCCCACACGAGCCTTTGGTGAGAAAGGAAGCCCGCCATGAAAAAAAACTTGAAAAAACCCCGCGGTAAGGATCTTGCATTTGTCTGCGTCAACTCCTTCCTCCTCGTCCTGGTGTTCATCGTCACGATCTATCCGCTTTTGTTTGTCATTAGCGCCTCCATCAGCGATCCGTCGGCAGTATCCTCCGGAAAAATGGTGTTGTTTCCTGTTTCCCCTTCATTGGAGGCCTACCGCTTCATCCTGGGTTACCAGGCTATCTGGACTGGCTACGCCAACACGATTTTCTACACCTTTTTCGGCACCCTCATCAATCTGCTCCTGACCATTCCCTGTGCTTATGCCTTGTCCCGTCGGGACTGCCCGCTGAAGGGCCTGATCATGACCCTCTTCATGATCACCATGTATTTCAGCGGCGGCCTGATCCCCGGCTATCTGAACATCGTCTCCATGGGACTGCTGAACACCCGCCTGGTCATGCTGATCTTCGGGGCGGTCTCCACCTATAACCTCATCGTTGCCCGGACCTTCTTTGCCAGCACCATTCCCTGGGAACTTCATGAGGCGGCGTTCCTGGACGGGTGTTCCGATTTCCGAATGCTTTTAAAGATCGTTCTCCCCCTGTCCTCGCCCATCATCGTCGTTCTGATTCTCTACTATGGCGTGGGCCACTGGAACAGTTACTTCAACGCCATGATCTACCTCCAGGACCGTGCCAAATACCCGCTCCAGGTTTTCCTGCGGGAGATCCTGACCCTTGGCAAGTTTGCTGATACCGCTCTGGCTACCGGCGACTATTCCCCAGAGGATATGGCAGCTCTCCTCAAGCAGGCGGATCAAGCCAATATGATCAAATATGCCGTTATTATCGTTTCCACTGCCCCGATGCTGGCAGTTTATCCCTGGCTGCAGAAATATTTCGCCAAAGGCGTTATGATCGGCTCGGTTAAAGGATAATTGTGGGAATTTATTCCGCCTCATTGACGGATAAAGGAAAATAGACTAAAATGAAAATGGAGGAAACAACATGAAATCACGCAGATTGACCCGCGCATTTTCCCTGATTCTCGCCGGTTTGATGGCGGCCTCTCTGGCTTCCTGCGGCGAAAAACCCAGCGAAAGCTCTTCGCCTGTCTCCTCGGAACCTTCGTCGTCGGCATCTTCTGTCGACACGGAAGAATCGCTCTATTACAATAAGGAAGGCTACCCGATTTGCGATGAAACCATTACCGTGACCGCCGCCGGCCCCAACGGCCTTGGCAATGACTGGAATGAGCTTTATATAGCTAAGGCTTTCGGAGACGAGTTAGGCATCCAGCTGGATTGTACTTCTTATCCACAAGATGCTTGGAGCACCCAGCTGACCCTGATGATGACGACTGACGATTTGCCGGATCTCTTATGCGAACTCGATCTTACTCGTGCCGATGCCAATAAATACGGAAACGAAGGCTATTTCCTGGATATGAGCCAGTACTTAGACCTGATGCCGAACTTTGTGGCGCAGATGGATAAGGACCCTGCCCTCTATGCCTATTCCCGTGATGAAAACGGCGCGATCTACGGCATTTCAAAGACAAAGAACACACAGGTCAGCAAGATGGTCGCACTGTCTTACATCAATCACAAATGGCTGGAAAAAGTAGGTGCAGAATACCCTCAAACTACGGAAGACCTTTATAATGTTTTAAAGGCATTTAAGGAACAGGACGCTAATGGAAACGGTGATCCAAACGATGAAATTCCTTTGTCAATTACTTATGATCAATATTCCGGTATGCGTGCTGAGTTCGTTCTGCGCTCTGCGTTTGGTATTTATGGCTATTCGCAGAATTACCAGCTTCAGGCAGATGACAGCGGCAAGGTTTATCTGGCGGAAGCCACGGACAACTGGAAGGAATACGTCAAATATATGAACCGGCTGTATTCCGACGGTTTGCTGGATCAGGATTGCTTCATACAGACAAAGGATGAATTTGACGCAAAGATTAAAAGTGATTCTGTTGGTATGTTTGCAAACTGGAATACGCTTTTAAGCGTATTGGGAGCATCCGACCATACGTGTGTATACGATTATGATTTCTTCACAGGTGTTACATCTGATCTGACAGATGAAGTAGTCTATCCTCTTTACAATTCTGTGGACTCGAATGTTGTTTGCCTGATTACAGCTAATACCCAATATCCTGAAGCTCTCTGTCGGATGTTCGATTATCTCTACACGGAAGATGGCATCATTCTTGCTCTTTATGGTAAGGAAGGAGAAACCTTTAATTTTAAAGAGGATAAATTTGGAATCAAGAGTGCGGATCATACTGGATTTTGGGAGGATTCGGGTTACGACAGTTCCAGCATGTGGATGCGGAATATGGTGAAATGGCCGAATGCTTGGCAATTTGTACAGTATAGCCCAGAGCAGGAAGCGGTCGCCAATGCGACGGATGAACAGCTGCAAGAAATGTATACCGATGGGGATGGAAAAAATGTCGTCCTTCAGGCGTATAAAGAAATCGCCTGTCGCAAGGTAAAGTGCTGCGATGATTATCCCAACGTGGTTTACACCTCGGAAGAAACCGAGCAGCGTGCCAAATATTTGACCGCTCTCCAGTCCTACATCCAGTCCACCAAGGCCGAATTCATCATCGGCACCCAGAATATTGATGCCAACTGGGATACCTTCCTGAAAACCATGGATGACATGGGCCTCCAGGAGCTGCTGAAGATCGAGCAGGCTGCCTACGACCGGTATGCAGTCAATCTGAAATAATCCATCTGACGCTATATTCCCCGCCGAGCCAAACGGAGCCAATCCGTTTGGCTCCTGTGCGGTTTCCCGCGGATGCGGATGAGAAAGGAAGTGGAGAATCTGCCTGATCAGCCAAAATCCAATCTGCTCTATCGTTTTCTGCGGTCCTATCTCCTGATTTTGGTGCCGGTTCTGACCGTCAGCTTCCTGGTTTCCAACCATATGCTGCGTTCGCTGAAGCAGACTACCTACCAAAACGTCTCCACCCAGATAGACAAGGTCTGCGCCGAGTTAAACAGTCTTTACGCTTCTTATACCGGTAGTAGCTATGCCCTGGCTTCAGATAGCTATTTGGAGGGAGCCTTTTGGGCAACAAACAGCAAGCGGTATCATGCGATTTCCGCCATTCGGAGCGCCAGCAAATACGATATGACAACGGAGAGCATTTTCCTTTACTGCGGAGACGGCTCTCTCTATACCTCTTTTGGGGTAGTGCGTAAGGATGTCTATCTCACCAATACGCTGAACCTTTCCAGTTCGGACTGCCAGGCCCTATCTGAGCTTTTGGACAGTCCTCAGGACGCGGCAGTTCCTCTTCTGTCCGCCCGGGCCCGGGGCGGGGGATACCTTCTGCTGCATTTCGGAGTGCCCGCCAACATTTCCACCAACAGCTTTTCGGTGAACTTTCTTATCAATTTCAACGAGGTCTGCAGCATCCTCGCGCCGGTGGCCTCCGGCTGCCCTGTGAACATTGACCTGACCTTCTCCGATGGCAGTACAGTCCGCTTTTCCGGCGACCAGAACGGTATTGCTCTTCTGCAAGAGGAACCCTTGGAAGGGCACTACACTTCGATCCAGTCCCAGGCGGCCGTTATGGGAGCCAGCCTGGAGGTGCGCTACCGCTCCGATCTGCTTTATGAGGAGGTCCTGCGCAGTCAGCAGCTGAGTTTTCTCATCCTGATCCTAGGCTTGCTTGCTTCCGCCGCAATCTCCATCTGGTTCAGCAAGCGCCGGATGAACGGCGTCAAAAAGCTGGAGGCCGTGATCCAGGGCAGCCCTGTGGAATTTCGCCGCGGCGACGAATTTGCTTTTATCGGCAGCATGCTCCGCCGCTCGGTCAGCGAATCGGCCAGCTTGACCTCCTCTATCCGCAGCTACCGCAGCATCCTCCGCCAGCAGACCATGCGGATGCTGGCTAGCGGCGTCCTTCGGGAGCGTCCGGCGGTCAACCAGCTGCTCCAATCCTGCGGCATGGAACTGGTGGAGGATTATTTTTTCATTGGTGGCATCGTCATGGAAGGGCCGGAAGAGCTTTTTCGCGAGACCCTGCAGCTGATGAGCGGGGACCTGATTTGCGAAACGGACCTCTGCGGCCGACGCGGACTGATTTTCCTTGCAGAGCTGCCCAATCCAGACGAGGACCGTTCCATGCGTCTGGAGACCGCCTCCCGGCTCCAAGAGGTGCTGGCGGGTTGCGGGGCCCGGAACATCCGTGTGGGAATGAGCCAGGTCTACCAGGAGCTCTTCATGGCGGAGATCGCCTTTCGGGAGACCGTTGAGCTGCTGGAAAAGGACTCCGCCTCCTGTACGCCGGTCTGCTTTGAGCAGATGATGGATCCCCACAGCCGGGTCGCTCGCCTCAATCAGGGGGATCTGAAAGCCTTTGCAGAAAGTATCGAGAAGCGGGATCTGGACACAGCGGATGCCTGCCTGCAGCGGATGGAGCGAAGCATTTCCAGTGCCTGCAGTTCAGAAAGCAATCAGGCTTATCTTCGCTACTGCATCCTGCAGTGCCTGCTCTCCGCTATTGGGAACACCGGCAGCGGGAGCGAGGAGCTGCTCCGGGAGGCGGTTTGCCTGGATATGAACGACGGCGGTTCCTTTGGAACAGAGATCCGCCGGCTCCTGCATAAATACTGTGCAGAGCCGGCCGCGCCGATGGAGTTTGAAACGATCCTGGCCTACATTCAGGAACATTACAGCGACTATAATCTTTCCGCAGGTGAAGTGGCGGAATACGCGGGCATTGACAAGTCTCACCTGAGCCGATACTTTAAGTCCAACATCAACATGACCTATATCGATTACCTGACCCATCTCCGCCTGGAAAAGGCCCGGGAGCTTCTGGAAACCACGGAGCTTCCCGTCACAGAGATCGTGGCCCGAGTGGGTTACTCCGACCACTCCAGTTTCCGCCGGAAGTTTAAGGCGATGTATGGATACAGTGTGGCAGACTGCCGCCAGAAGCTCCCAGAGAGCATTGCAGAATAAAAGGACCGGCGGACGGGGAGTGCCCGGCCGCCGCAGGAAAGGAAGCGCCTTCATGAAGATCAAAATCCTGCCCGATGAATACTGGTGGGGCTGTTCTGTCCGGGATGGACACCAGATGCCCTTCACCCGTAGCAGTCAGCTCACTTTGAACATCAACGGGACCAGCGAATCAGATCAGTTTTCTCCATTTCTTCTCTCGTCCAAGGGTCGGTACCTCTGGGGAGACCGGCCTTTTTCCGTTGAGGTGCGGGAGGGCTTTATCGAAACAACCGTGGAGGAGGGCCTCACCCTGGAGGAGGGCCATGGGACCCTGAGAAACGCCTATCAGGACGCCATGAAAAAGCACTTTCCCTTCGAAAGGCGGCTCCCCGGCCAGTGGTTTTTCCAGCGCCCTCAATATAACACCTGGATCGAGCTGGGAACGGACCAGACGGCGGATCGCATTCTCGCCTACGCCTCTCAGATTCTGGAAAACGGTTATCCCGCCGGTATTCTGATGATCGACGGTGGTTGGCAGGAGGACTACGGCCTTTTTGAATTCAACCGCCGCAAGATCCCGGACCCTGCCGGAATGATCCGCCGCCTTCATGAAATGGGCTTTCAGGTGATGCTCTGGACGTCGCCTATCGTGGCCAGCGCCGGTGCGAACTTCAAGCTGCTCCGGGACCGTGGCTATTTGATCCGCCGCCCGGACGGGGAACCGGCCGTCCGCAAGTGGTGGAGCGGCTACAGCTGCGTCCTGGACTTCTCCAATCCGGAGGCCTGCGCCTGGTACTGGGCCCAGCTGGACGGCTTGATGCGGGATTACGGCGTGGATGGCTATAAATTCGATGCCGGCGACTACTACTTTTACCAGGATGGCGACCGGATCTGTGTCCCCGGCCCTGCCCGTGAGCAGACCACCCGTTTCAACCGGGTGGGGGTTCGTTATCCGCTCAATGAGTTCCGCGCCGCCTACGCCTTCGGCGGCCAGCCCATCGTTGCACGGCTCCATGACAAGTACCACACCTGGAACAATTTCGGTTTGAACACTCTGATCCCCCACACCATCACTCAGGGCCTTCTGGGCTATGCTTACTGCTGCCCGGATATGGTCGGCGGCGGAATCCTGGACTGCTTCAACAAGGGACAGAAACTGGATGAGGAGCTGTTCGTCCGCTGGGCCCAGGCCAACGCCTTGATGGGCATGATGCAGCTTTCCGTAGCGCCCTGGCGGGTGCTGGATCCCGAAAATGCCGCGCTGGTCAAGGAGGCGGTCCTGCTCCATGCGCGGATGGGGGAGGAGATCTTCTGTCTCGCCGCCCATGCTGCGGAAACCGGAGACCCCATCGTCCGCTGCCTGGAGTATGTGTTCCCGGGCCAGGGCCTCACCGCAGTGACCGACGAATTTCTCCTGGGAGATTCCGTCCTGGCCGCCCCTGTTCTCACCCAGGGGCAGACCAGCCGCACCGTCGTTTTCCCGGCAGGGAAGTGGGCGGACCCCTCCGGCAGAGTTTGGGAAGGTCCCTGTACCGTTACAGTGGACGCACCTCTGGACACCCTTCCCTGGTTCCGGAAGCAGCCCTGATTTGATACCCTCCTTCCGCAGAAAAAACGGCGAGCCGGAGCGATCATCTGTGTCGCTCCGGCTCGTTTTATATTCGACAGGGAGTCAGCAGTTGCCGCTGCAGCCGTGCTTATCCCCGCTGCAGCTGTGGCTCCCGCAGTCGTGGCCATCCTCATGATGATGGCTGCATACGGTGTCAGGGTTGAACTCTAAGGTCCCGTTCAGCAGGGCCTGGACAGCGCTGTCTGCACTGCCAGTCACACCGGGGTAAAACCGGATTCCCGCCTCGGAAAGCGCCGTTTTCGCGCCGCCGCCGATTCCTCCGCAGATCAGTGTGTCCACACCGCACAGTTTCAGAAAACCGGCCAGCGCCCCGTGTCCGCCCCCGGCCGGAACCACCGTTTGAGCAGATTTTACCGTGCCGTCCTGTACATCGTAAATCTGGAAACGGGAGGTATGCCCGAAGTGCTGGAACACCTGTCCGTTCTCATATGGCACTGCAATTTTCATGGCGAAAACCTCCTGGCATTTTCTTTTATTGTACCCCTCCTTTCCAGCAAAGTCAATGCGCCGGAGTTTGCCCCTCTTTTTCCGAACGTCCGCCGCATCTTGAAAAAAGCGGCTCCGTATGATAAACTGATGGTGAGGAAAAGCTGAAAACGGAAAGGAGTTGCCAAAATGAAAAAAGGAATCGCCGTTTTTCTCGCCGCTGCCATGGCCTTGCCAGCAGGGTCGTGCAAAAGTTCCGCTCCGTCAGAAGGAGCCTTGGAATTGGAGCCAAGGATCTATACTTACAGCGAATCGGATGAGCTTATCCCACCAAGCATCCAGCTGTTGGAGGGGGATCGGTTTCAGTTTACCTTTTCCGCCCTCAGCAGCTACATCGCATTCGGCAGCTGCCGTGCCGACGGCGACACGCTGGTGCTGAACACCGATGACGGGGATTTCCGCTATACCTTCAAAATCACCGAAGACGGGCTGGTGTTCGACGCCGCAAACTCCTCCGAAAACATCTGGTACGCGGATTTCACAGACGGCGCACTTTTTCAATAATGAGAAAAAATGTGTAGAAAACCCCGAAAACCTGTGCTAAAATAAAGAAAATACCGCTCGAAGGGAAGGAATTTGTATGTTCAATGGACTGAATATGGGAATGGGCAGCCTCTACCGCCTGTCAGACGCCCAAACCCGTTCGATCTCGCCGGAAAATTACACCGGCGAAAAAGGAAAAGGCGGCATGTGCGAGCTGGCCGACGGCTTTGCGGGGAACGCCGCCCGGGAACTGGGCCGGGGCTGGAAGGTGAATCCCTTTATCCGCATCCCAGCAGGCGAGAGCTTCACCATCGCCGACGTGGAGGGCCCTGGCTGCATCCAGCACATCTGGCTGACGCCCACCGGGCGCTGGCGCGACACCATTTTGCGCATTTACTGGGATAACCGGGAGCTCCCTTCTGTGGAATGCCCCATCGGTGACTTCTTCGCCAGCGGCTGGAACGAATTCGGCCAGGTTTCTTCCCTTGCCGTCTGTGTGAACCCCGGTAGCGCCTTTAACTGCTATTGGCCCATGCCCTTCCGCAGGCACTGCCGCATGACCCTGGAAAACCGCAGTGATGAAACAGTCACCATGTACTATCAGATCGATTACACCCTCACCGAGGTTCCGGAGGACGCGGCCTACTTCCACGCCCAGTTCCGCCGGGTCAACCCCCTGCCCTATAAGACCGACTACGTCATTCTGGATGGAGTCAAAGGCAAGGGCCAGTACGTCGGCACCTACATGGCCTGGGGTGTCAACAGCAGCGGCTGGTGGGGGGAAGGAGAGATCAAGTTCTTCTTGGACGGCGACAGAGAGTTCCCCACCATCTGCGGCACCGGCACCGAGGACTACTTCTGCGGCTCCTACAATTTCGAGAACCAGAAAACCCACCGCTACCAGCCCTTTACCACGCCCTATACCGGCCTGAACCTCACCGAAACCGATGGCGTCTACCGCAGCCAGCAGCGCTTCAGCCTCTACCGCTGGCATATTATGGATCCCATCCGTTTCGAGTCCGACCTGAAGGTAACCATTCAGGCCCTGGGCTGGCGCAGCGGCGGCCGCTATCTGCCCCTCCAGGACGACATCGCCTCCGTCGCCTTCTGGTACCAGGACATCCCCGCCCAGCCGTTCCCGCCTCTCCCGGACCGGGACGCATTGGAGGTCATCTAATTTTCTCGGAAAATCAACAGGGCTGCGGGGGAATCCGCAGCCCTGTTTCTCTAATTGTAGTTTACGCCGCCCTGCATTCCACAAGCCGCGCCTTCTGGAGCGCGAACACCAGGACCGGAATCAGGGCCAGCTGGATGATGATGCCCGGCAGCGCCGTGACAAAGGACGCAGCCACCCAAGCCTGGAGCGAATACTGCCCAGCCCGGAAAATCAGACCGTTGAGTGCGCCGGAGACCACTCGTCCCGCCAGCATCGCGCCGATCAGGGCCAGGTAGATGTTCGCAAACAGCTTCTTCGTGCGGACAAACTGGAAGATCAGCCCAGATACCGCGCCATAGACCGCCAGCTCGCAGAGCATCCCCGGCAGGATCGCCGCGGGAGGCATAGAGGTCAGTAAGCTGGACAGCAGCGGTGCCAACACCCCACAGGCCAGCCCGTAAGGCCATCCGCAGACTAGTCCGCACAGCAGCACCGGAATATGCATCGGCAGGAAAACCGACCCCGCGTTGGGCACAAAATGGAATACCATGGGCAGCAGCACACCCAGCGCCACGAACAGCGCCGCTAAAACCAATTTCTTTGTTTTCATAAAAAAAGACCCCTTTCAAATTGAAAAAGTCACTGGCCCCCGCGCTTCTGCCGGGGAAAAGCCTTCCTGGCTCCTTCTCTTTGAAAAAAGTCCACGCACCCGCCTTCCTGGCGGGCATTTCCTATAGTTTACCAGAAAAATCCGTCGTTGTCAACTCTCTGTCCGTACCATTCGCAGCAAATACCAGCCCTCCTCGTCCTCCATCCGGTCCGCTCGGAACCAGGGCGCAAATTTTTCCGCCTCGGTCTCCGGCTCCTCCAGAGGAACAGACAGCGTAAAGGGCAGTCCTTCCCGATGGTGGGCGTTGATGACCGCCTTTCCTGCCCCATGGGCAATGACGGCGATTCCGCCGGGCCGGACCAGTTCCGCCAGCCGCCGGGCCAGCGCTGCCTTGTCCAATAGATGAGGGTAGCAGTTGTAGAGCACCGCCGCGTCCAGCCGGGGCAGTGCTGCCTCCAGAATATCCCCCTGAATCAACCGGATCCGCCCGTCGGGATATTTTTCCCGGGCGTAGCGGAGCATCTCCCCGGAGAGATCCACGCCGATAATCGCCTTGGGCCCGGCCTTAAGCAGATGTGGGAAAAAGACTCCCTGCCCGCAGCCGATATCCGCAATGACGCTCCCTTCCGGAATCGCCATTTTTTCCGCCAGGGCGTCACGAATTGCCGCCTCTGCCGGGAGGTTGTTCCACCCCGGGGCCGCCCGATCGAAAAATTCCCGCATTTTGTCTGAATTGTTCATGCCGTCCCTCCAAAAGCCATTTTCCTTATTGTAACAGAATCCCCCAAAAAAGACAATCTCCCAAAGAAAGAATCTGCAACGAAAAAGTTTACGCCCGCCTTTTTCAACAGGCGGAGGGACACGCCCTCCGCAGAACACGAGATCCTATCCTTTGTGGCCCGGCCGCAGCTAAAAAGAAAAAAGGCGGCTTGCGAGCCGCCTGTGGATGGGGAATGTTCGCAAAATCCGAGGTTGGAATTTGCGAACGTTCCCTATGGCATTTTGCGGAGCCACCGTGGTTTAAAAAAATCCACTAAAACGTTGCATTGTTTTTACAGACCCAGGAATTCCCGCATTATTTTCGTGATCTCAACAGCCCGGCCGTAGGTCTCCATCTCGCAGAAGATACGGATCAGCGGCTCAGTGCCGGAGAAGCGGCAGATGATCCATCCACCGTTTTTGAAGTAAACTTTGCAGCCGTCGGCGTAGGAGACTTTCTCCACATCCACTCCAAATTCCGGCAGCTTCTTTTCTACAAACAGCAGTTCGTTGAGCTGGGCTTTCTTTTCGTGGGAGAACCGGCAGTCGAATTCGCTCATTTCGCACTGGCCGTATTCGTCCTTGATTTCTTTGAGGATGGCGTTCAGCGGTTTGCCGATGACCGAGATCATCTCCACCAGAAGCGCCGCGGCATAGATGCCGTCCTTGCCGGAAATGTGTCCCTTCACCGTCAGGCCGCCGGAGCTTTCGCCGCCGATGATGGCTCCGGTCTCGTCCATCTTGGAGGAGATCCACTTGAAGCCCACCGGTACCTCATAGCAGACCTGCCCAAAGGCGGCCGCCAGCCGGTCCAGCAGATGGGTGGTGGCAATGTTGCGCACACAGTCACCTTTCCAGCCCTTATATTTGACCAGATAGTAGTAGAGCAGCACCAGAATGTCATTGGGGTGGATGAACGCCCCCTCGGAGTCGATGAGCCCGATGCGGTCGGCGTCGCCGTCGGTGGCGATGCCCAGGTCATAGCCGCCTTCCACCACCATGGTGGACAGCCGGGTCAATGTTTTGGCGGAGGGGGAGGGGAGCCGTCCGCCGAACAGTGCGTCGTGCCGGTCGTTGATGACGTCTACGTCGCAGCGGCAGGTGAGCAGAATGGTCTGGAGTGAGGTTTTGGACACGCCGAACATGGGATCCAGGAGAACCTTCAGCTTCTTGGCCTTGATCTTGTCGATGTCGATGAAGCTGAGAATGCTGTCGATGTAGTCATTCATCGGCTCGATGATCTCCACCAGTCCGGCCTTTTTGGCCTCCTCGAAATCCATGGTGGAAACACCGCTGGCATCCAGCGCGTTGATGTACTTCTCCAGCTCGTTGGTCACTTCCTTGCTGGCGTCCCGCCCGCCTGCAGTGAAAACCTTGACACCGTTGTACTCTGCGGGGTTGTGGGAGGCGGTGACGGCCATACCGTACTGGGCGCCGGACTTTTTGACCACGAACATGATCAGGGGAGTGGGGGCCTCCCGGTCGATAAACTGGACATGGATGCCGTTGGCGGCAAAAACGCTGGAGATCCACTTTGCGGCGATATCCGAAAGGAAGCGACGGTCATAACCGATGACCAAAGGGGAGTTCTCCACCTTCTCCGCTTTCATTTTGTTGACCAGGCCCTGGGCGAGAAGCTCCACATTTGCTTTGGTGAAATCGTCGCCGATGACGGCCCGGAAGCCGCCGGTGCCAAATTGAATCATTTTCAACGCTCCTTTGCAGTCGGAGGGGTCCCGGAAGGCCCCTGCTTTTCAACTTTTTTACAAGGCTTTTTAAGATTTTTCAAGAAAACGACAACACTTCTCAAGACGTTTTTGCCGAAAACGTCTGAAAAAGCGGCCGGATGGACCGGTTACTTCAGCAGGGATTCACAGAGCGCCAAATCCTCCGGAGTGTTGACGCCCAGAATTTCCGTATCGTCGTGGGTGGTGTAGGTGCCGATCTTGTACCCCTTGCCCATCATGATGGAGGGAACGTCGGTGAGGTAGTATTCGCCCTGGGCATTGGAGTTTTTCAGCTCGCCAAGGCAGGAGAAGAGCTTCTTGCTGTCGAACACATAAATGCCGACGTTCAGCTCATTGATCTTTTTCTGCTCGGGGGTGCAGTCCTTATCCTCGACAACGCCGGTGAAGCTGCCGGATTCGTCCCGGATGATGCGGCCGTAGGCCAGCCCCCGGTCGGAGACACCGGTCAGGATGGTGCAGTCGTTGCCGGATTCTTCGTGGACTTTGACCAGGTTTTCATAGGTCTCTTTTTTGAACATGGGCATATCGCCATAACAGACCAGGACCGGGCCGTCGTAGTCTTTGAGGGCCTCCCGGGCGCAGTTGACGGCGTGGCCGGTGCCCAGCTGCTCTTCCTGCACCGCAAAGGTGTAGCCGTCCTGGAAGGCATCGAAAACCATTTCTTTTTTGTAGCCCGCTACGATGACGATGTCCTTCTTTTCCGGGATAAAGCTCAGGTTGTTGACAACATAGCGGAGCAGGGGCTTGCCGTTGGCTTCCCGCAGCACCTTGGGGGCGCTGAACTGCTCGGAATGAAGGCGTTTGCCCTTGCCGGCCGCCAAAATAACTGCTTTCATCAATAAATTCCTCCTTCGATTTGGGTCAGTCACAGATGGTGAGGCCCTTGTCCTGGGTCAGCACCATGGCCGGATAGCCCATGGCGTTGGCCGCCGAAACAATCTGCTCCGCTTTGTTTGCGGGAGCATAGCAGTAAAGGCATCCGCCGCCGCCGGAGCCGTTGAATTTTCCGCCGTAGGCGCCGTTTTCCAGGGCTGCGGCCAGGATCTTATCGATGATGGGGGTGGAGATCTGAAGACCGTCCCGGAGGTTCGCCTGATGGCGGTTCAACAGCTCGCCCATCTTCTCGTTGGTCATTTCGCCGGACTGGATCAGGGCAAGGGCCTCCCGCTGGATGCGGTAATTGTCGATGTTGGCCCGGACCTTTCGTTGATGGAATTCATCCAGGGTGTCCACATACTTCTCCAGAGAGGGATCGTTATAGAAATCCCGGATGGAAGTGATGCCGTAGGGGTTTAACTGCTGGATGGCTTCCAGGGTGGGGTATTTGGAGTCTCCCAGGACTTTGATGGTGTCCTTGTCCTGGAGGGAGTCAAAGAGGATGAACACGCCGTCCAGATCCAGCTTGAGGGGAGTGGGGACGGCGCTTCCGCTGGAGAAATCCAGGTGGACCAGGCCGCCTAGGGCGGAGGCGTAGTGGTCCATCATGCCGCCAGGCTCGTGGAATTCCTCAACCTCAGCTTTCCAGGCCAGAAGGGCCATTTCTTTGACGTCCCTGGCGCGCTCCGGCTGGTCGGAGAGGGCGGCCAGGGTGGCGGTGAGGACCAGCACCATGGTGGTGGAGGAGCACATACCCTTGCCAATGGGAATCTCCGAATCCATGGTGACGTCGGCTCCGGGGATGGTGAAGCCAGCCTTGCGGAGGACATTGACAATGGACTTGAAGTAGTCGCGTTTGCTTTCGTAAACCAATTCCTTCGAGAGGTCGATCGTGACCTCTTCATACTTGTTATCGGTGTTTTTGGCGCCCAATTCACTGATGGATTTGTCGCGGATGCGGATGTGGAGCAGGCTGTCGCCGCGTTTTTCAGCCTTAGTGGAGAAACGCAGGTTGATGGCGGAAGCGATGACTTCCAGGCCAAGATAATCCTGATGCTCGCCGAAAAGGCAGATGCGGCTGGGGGTGGAAACCTGAATCATGGCAAAACCTCCAATTCCGGCCGAAGCCGGTTCTGTTCTGTTTTCTATTATAGCGTACTTTTAAAAAGCTGTGTTTAGTTTCCATGCGGTACTGTTCAGGTTATCTGCTTAGCCGGAAAGCCCACAAAAAAACGGAGCTCGGAAGCTCCGTTTTTGGGCTGGCCTGTTAGGCGTTTCGTTTCAGGGTGGTGGTGCCGGGCTGGAGGGGAATCTTCTTTCCGGAGAGGATCAGGACGGCGGGCTCGGGTACCGTTACGGTGATGGACTCGCGATCCCAGGCGACGGAAATGTCCCGGTGCCGGGCATTTACCCAGTCCAGCCCCTTCAGGAAGAGGGGGGCGATGGTCAAAACCTCGCCGTCGGTCTGGATCCCGGCCAGATAGCGGTAGAACCAGAGATCGACCTCACTGAACATGTGGTGGTTTAGAGAAGCGTCCATCTCCCAGTCCTCGCAGAGGGTGGTCATGCCCTGCTCCATCCAATAGGCATAGCTGGGGTAGGTGGGATTGGTGATCATTTTGTAGAGCGTTTCGCCGTAGCCTGCGTCGGACAGGGCGCGGAAGATGTATTTGGTACCCAGAATGCCGCAGTCGATGTGAAAGCCGTTTTCCTCCACCAATTGGGCCAGGCGGGCTGCTGCCGCAGGCTTTTCCTCCTCATTCAGGAGGCCCTGGAACAGGACGCAGGCCAGAGCGGTCTGGCCATCCGGCTGGGGCAGGCCGTTTTTGAGAAATTTTACCCGGAAGGCACGGCGGATCTGTTCCGCCAGCTTTTGGTAGGGAACGGGGTCTTTGCCCAGGATGGCTGCGGCCTCCGCCATGGCACAGGCATCGGCGTAATAGTAGGCCGTGTCGGTGAGCATGGTAGGACAAGGAACGGTGTCTTTGGGGTGACACCAGTCTCCCAGGCCAAATTCAGCCAGACCCTCCTCTGCCATGGAGGCAAAGTAGCCCATATAGCGTTCCATAGCGTCCCAGTTTTCCCGGAGAAGCCGGTCGTTCCGGCGGTAGCGCCAGACGTAGAGGGGGATGAGGATCAGGGCGCTATCCCAGGCGGGACCGCTGCCCCAGTTAAAGCCCCATCCGGCGGTGGGGACAATGCCGGGGAGCTGGCCGCTGGGGCGTTGGCAGTCCCGAAAATCGGCCAGCCATTTGGAATAGGCGTCTACCATATCGAAGTTCATCAAAGCTTGCTCAGAGGAGAGGAGGGCATCACCGGTCCAGCCGTTCTGTTCACGGTGGGGGCAGTCGGTGGGGACGCTGTGGTAGTTGGTCATGGTGGACCAGCGGCTGGCGCGGTGGATGCGGTTGAGCATTTCATCGCTGCAGGAGAAGTTGCCGATGCTTTCCAGGTCGGTGCGGACCAGGCGGGCGGCGATTTCGAAATCTGCCGGGGCACCCTCCACGTAAGCATAGCGGAAACCATGATAGCAGAAATGAGGCTCCCATTCCTCCCAGCCGCCGCCGGCGCAGATGTACTCGTCGCAGTGGTGCAGTTCGGCGTTCTTGTTGAAGCCATTGATATGATTGAGGAGTTTGCCATCGGGGTCTACCTGTTCGTCGTAGTGGATGGAGATCTTTTGGCCGGGATCCCCCTTGACCCGGATTTTGGCCCAGCCGCTGAGGTTCTGGCCGCAGTCGTAAAGATTTGGAGCGATCTCCTTCATGGGGAGGGTGTCGGTGATGCGGATGGGAGGCAGCTGGGCGGGTTTGAGGATGCCTCCCGGGCTGCGACAGACAAAGGCGTTTCCCCATCCGCTGGCGTCAAAGCCGGGACAGTTAAAACCCTCCTGCTCTAGGCGGGCGTCGAAGCGCTCGCCGCAGCGGACATGGTTGTAGACGGCGGGGCCGTCGGCGGTTTTCCAGGAAGAATCAGAGCGGATCTCCTGTGTCTGCAGATCCGGCCACTTCAGGGAAAGGGAGAGAATCAGCTTGGGGTGGTGGCGCCAAGGGGCCTTTTCGAAGTCCCAAGTCCCAGCAATGTCGTTGTACCAGCCGTTGCCCAGCATGACGCCGATAACATTTTCGCCGGAGCGGAGCAGAGAGGTGATTTCGTAGGTGTTATACAGGAGGGTTGCGTCGAATTTGGTCAGCGGGGTGGTCAGCACATTTTCGGTGACGGGGCATCCGTTGACGGTGATGACGCCATATCCGAGACAACAGGCCTCCAGAGTGGCGGAAACGGGAATCATATCCAGACAAAAGCTTTTTCGGAAGAGCGGAGAAGCGCATTCTGTGTTGGCGGCGGCGATCCATTTGGCTTGCTGAATCATAAGCATTTCCTTTCTTCGGGAAAAGAGTCCCGGAAACCGATTTTCCCCCTCATTATATGGAATGAAATTGACGATGTCAAGAGAAAAACAGTCTTTCCATGATAAAATAATAAGAATTTCCGGAGGATTTCTGCAAATAGACGTTTTTTTGCAAATCCGGTCTTGTTTTGGACAAATAAAGTCCCCGCCTCCTTTTACTGGAAGCGGGGCAGACGTCTGAAACTGTTTAATGGGCAGGCTCTTCTCGAAGGATGGCCCGGGAAAAATTTTCCCAAAGGACCTTTTTCCGGAAATCATCGGGAAGCTCCAGGGCGTTGAAGCGGGCAATTTCTTCCTGGTGATTCCACATGGGGAAATCCGTACCAAAAAAGAACCGATCTGGGCCAAAGCGGTCAAAAAAGGTCCAAGCGTCTCCCTTTGTGATGGCAAAAAGGGCGCTGGAGGTATCCATATAGAGGTTGGGAGCCTGATAGACGTCCAGAGCTTCCTTCCAGCAGCGGTATCCCCCGAAATGAGCGGCGATGCAGGTCAGGCCGGGAAAGCGCTCGGCGACTTTTTCCATGCGGCGGGGAGCGGAAAAGTCGTAGCGGTCGTCGCCGGTGTGGAAAAGAATGGCCAGTTTGCCCTCCGCCATGCGGTAAATCTCCATGGCGCGGTCGTCGTCAATGTTGAACTCCTGAAAGTCCGGATGCAGCTTGATTCCGTAATAGCCGCGGCTGATGATGCGCTCCATCTCGGCCTCCAGATCCTCCAGGCCGGGGTGCATGGTGGCGAAAGGGATGAACTCCGGGTGGAGAGCGCTTTCCTCCCAGATAAAATCGTTGATGGCCTTGACCTGGCCCGGACGGGTGGCGGTGGAGCAGACCAGATACCGATCCACGCCGATCTCCCGGCCGCTTTCCAAAAGGGCTTCAGCTGTTCCGTGGCCGTCGTGCATGGCGAGGTCGTAAAAGCTTCCGATGGAGGCGACCGCCTTGGCAGCGATTTTCTCCGGGAAGATATGGGCATGGGCGTCGATGATGCGTTCGTTTTCCAAGATTCCTGCCTCATTTCTCAAAATCCCACGCATTTTGTGCGCGAAATAACTGCTATTTCCAATTATTATACAGCATTTTATCCTGAAAAACAATTTGCACTTTTCACGATAGCACCCATTCGGCTGAGGGAAAAGCTGGTGCTTTTGCTGTTTAGAAGAAGAAACGCCCGATTTGCGCGACGAGGAAACAGACAGCCAGACCCGTCAGGGTGGGGATGAGGACGGAGAGCAGGGTCCATTTCAGGCTTTTCGTTTCCTTGTGAATGGTCAGCAGAGTGGTTGAGCAGGGCCAATGCATCAGGGAGAAAAGCACGGTGCAGGCAGCGGTGACCCAAGTCCAGCCGTTGGCCACCAGGAGGTCCCGGATCTGCAGGGCGCTGCCGAAGTCCGTCAGGGTGCCTGTGGCGGTGTAGGCCATGAAAATGATTGGCATGACGATCTCGTTGGCAGGGAAGCCCAGAATAAAGGCCATGAGGATGACGCCGTCCATGCCGAAGAGCCGGGCCGCGGGGTCCAGAAAGTTGGCGCAAAGGCTCAGCAGGGAGGAGCCGTCGGCAGAAATGTTTGCCAGCAGCCAGATGATCAGTCCGGCGGGGGCAGCCACCGTTACGGCGCGGCCCAGGACAAAAAGGGTGCGGTCAAAAATGGAGCGGACGACGACTTTGCCGATCTGGGGGCGTCGGTAGGGGGGCAGCTCCAGGGTAAAAGAAGAAGGAACGCCTTTGAGCAGGGTTTTGGAGAGCAGACGAGAGAGAAGAAAAGTCATCAGGACTCCCAGAATGATGACGCCGGCCAGCAGCAAGGAGGAAAGTGCCGAGGACCAGAGGGAAGCGCCGGCGAAAAAGATGCCGATCAGCAGGATCAGGGTGGGGAAGCGCCCGTTGCAGGGGACAAAGACGTTGGTCAGGATGGCGATGAGCCGCTCCCGGGGCGAATCGATGATCCGGGCGCCGGTGACGCCGACGGCGTTGCAGCCCAGGCCCATTAGCATGGTGAGGCACTGCTTTCCGCAGGCACAAGCTTTTTGAAAACATTTATCCAGGTTAAAGGCAACGCGGGGGAGATATCCGAAATCTTCCAGAAGGGTGAAGAGGGGGAAGAAAATGGCCATGGGGGGAAGCATAACAGAAACGACCCAGGCCAGAACGTGGAAAACTCCGTCAATGAGCAGACCAGTCACCCAGGCGGGGGGAGAAAGGCTGGTCAGACCTGCCCGCAGCCAGTCCTCCACCCGGAAAAGCGCGTCGGCCAGAAGCTGGGACGGATAGTTGGCACCGGTCATGGTGATCCAGAAGACCAGGGCAAGGAGCAGGATCATAACGGGGATGCCGGTCCATTTTCCGGTGAAAATGCGGTCGAGTTTCCGATCCCGGGAGCAGCAGGCGCTGGGGCTGCACACCGCCTCACAGCAGATTTCCTCTGCGCGGAGGACGATGCAGGATACGATGCTGTCCCGGAGCTTTTCACCGAAAAGCCCCTGCTCCTCTAGATAGCGCCCGGCTTTAAAGACGGCGGTCCGCACCTCTGGATCCGTTCGGAGACGGAATCCGAGATAACCCTCCAGAGAGTCCAAAAGGGCATCGTCCGGATCCAGCAGGCGGAGAGCCGTCCACCGGGTGGGGAGCTTTCCGCCCAGCTTCAGAGTCAGGGTTGGTTCCAGGATCGCGATGGCGTTTTCAATGGCGGGAAGATAGCGGATGCGCAGAGGGGCCGCATCTTTTGCAATCGCTGCCTGTACGGCTTCCATCATCCCGTCAAGGCCCCGGGCGCTGCGGGCACTAGTCCCCACCACCGGGATGCCCAGCTCGCTGGATATCTTTTTCAGATCCACCCGGACGCCTTTCTTTTTCGCCTCGTCCATCAGGTTGACGCAGACGACAGTCCGGCCGGTGATCTCCAGGGTCTGGAGGACCAGATTCAGGTTCCGCTCCAGGGTCGTGGCATCACAGACGACGATCACCGCGTCCGGTTCGCCAAAGCAGATGAAGTCTCTGGCAGCCTCCTCTTCCGCCGACTGGGCCAGAAGGGAATATGTGCCGGGAATATCGACCAGCGTGCAGTCGAAGCTGCCATATGTACAGCGTCCGCTGGCATTGGTGACGGTTTTGCCGGCCCAGTTGCCGGTGTGCTGCTTCAGGCCGGTCAGGGCGTTGAAGACGGTGCTTTTTCCGACGTTTGGATTGCCGGCAAGGGCGATGACCGGCTTAGAGCGGTCCAGATCCGGAAGAAAGTCCGCAGTGGATTGAAGCGGGAGGAGATTTTCCATAGGCTCGACAACCTTTCCTCAAAAAATTGCAGGATTGCCTGGAGGCCCCACCGGCTGAGGTTCCAGATGGAGCCTCCGGGCGGCCCGTCAGGGAATAGGGGTAACGGAGACGCTTGCACTGTCGCAGTCCCGCAGCGCGATGACAGCGCCCCGGATCGCATAGGCAGCAGGATCGCCGGAAGGGCTGCGGTGCAGACATTCCACACGAGTGCCTTCAATCAGGCCGATATCCAGCAGGCGGCGGCGCATGGAGCCGGTGGCGCCCAGACGGGCGACGGTGACCTGTTCCCCCACTTTGACGCCGCTCAAAGGGAGTGTTTTCTGTGACATGGCGGATTCTCCTTTTTGGCTGCGATTTGCTGTCCGGCTGGTGCAGGATCAGCTGTTATTACACTATGCGGCGCAGTGTGCAGCGGTTCCCGGAATGCAAATTGGGAGAAAAAGAGGCAGACTGCCGGAAAAAAGGCGCTGATTTTTGAATTTTCTGCCGAAGGCAGACTTTTTTGGGGCTTAGTCTGGACATTCCGAAAAAAATCATGTATAATAATGTTTGTATGTATTGCGCCGGAAGGCGCAGGCAAACGGAATCCCGCGTGAGCGGAACCATTGAAAAAGGAATGAGAAACACATGAAGTGGATGAAAAAAATAGCTTCCGGTGCGCTGGCGCTGTTGTTTGCCGGCTCGATGACGTCCTGCGGGGGCGATACGACCTGGGCTTACCGCAGCGGAGACAGCGTTGTGACCTCCGGCATGTATGTAGGGCTTTCCATTGACGCGCTCAACTCTGCCTATTCCTTGGAGGGATACGACAGCACTAAGAGTCCTTTCGCCCAGGACCTGGAAAATGAGGACAGCGTCCAATGGCTCAAGAAAAAGGCGGCGCAGCTTTCCCGGGAGTATCTGGCCGTAGAGCAGAAATTCGCGGAAATGGGCCTTTCTTTTACCGAGGAAGAACAGGCAAATCTGGAGGCAAATGTTGAATTTTACTGGACGACGCTGGGAATGGGCGAGACGTATACAGAGGCTGGCTGCGGGAAGGAATCCTTTACCAAAATCCTCACCAACTCCAGCAAGCGGAATAAAATCTTTGAAGCCCTTTACAGTGAGGGCGGCGAAAAGGCAGTCCCGGAATCGGAGTTGAAGACTATTTTCCAGAATGATTATGCCAAAGGAACCTATATCACCGTTTCTCTGCTGGATGAAGAGGGAAATGCTTTGACCGGCGACGCCCTTGCTGAGAAGAAGGACGAGGCGCAGAAACTGGCGGACCGAATTGCCAACGGTGAAAATATCGAAAAGGTCAAGGCGCAGTACAATGAGACCGAAGCAGACGATAAGACGGACACCTCCACGGTCTTTCTGCGGGAAAGCGAGAGCCTTACGACTGCGGGAAGCGCCATCGTGAAGGGCAAGGTTGGGGATTCTGGCATGGTCACGGATGATAAAAACGCTTATGTGTACCTGGTCCAGGATCCGCTGTCCGGCGATACCTTTGAGAAGTACCGGTCCACGGTTCTGCAGAAGCTCAAGGGCGAGGAATTCACCAGTCTTGTCGCGGAATGGGCGGAGGTCGCTTCTGTTGAGGAAAATACTGCTTCGCTGAACAAGCACAATCCGAAGCATTTGAAAAGCTTGATCAAATAATTGAATAATAGAAAATCCCGCCGGGGAAAGGGCAGAATCCTTCCCGGCGGGATTTTTTCGCTGCCGCATCCGGCCTGGAAACAAAGTCGCTGACAGGGGCACCGTGCTGTCATATGTGTTCCGCCAGGGGCAGACGGAACATCCTACTGGTTTGGTGAATCCGGTCCCCGGCGTCACGAGATTGATTCGGCGGAGGCACTTTCCTGTGCAACTGGGCGGATTCTAATTGGAAGCTGGTCTGCCGCTAAATTCGGAGAAAAAGCGAACGTCCCCGCAGGGTATGGCGGGGACGTTCGCTTTTTGTACGGCAGGAGTCTGCGCTATCGTGGCTGCAATCGGATGTGCTGCTAAAAATTGCCGCCGTTCCAGCCCCAGTGGGCGGTTTCAGTGTATTTGACATAAACGCAGGCCGGATCCAGGTCCAGAACCTTTCCGAGGAGGGCGGTGACCTCTGCGGTCAGGCGCTCATAAGCCGCGGCGGTGCTGCTGCCGAAAACGCTGATTTCCACCATAGCCAGGGGTTGGTCCTGGCTGCCGCGGAACCACATCCGGCAATGATCCTCAAAATCCAGCATGAGCCACTGCTCACTTTTGCCGGGGAGCAGGGAGATGGCTTCCCCGAAACCGGTTTTTAGGGACTTCTCCTGTTCCGGGGTGATAGAGCCGGTGAAGCGGGTGTGCATGTAAGGCATAGAAATGACTCCTTTCATTATTCAAAGGCCCAGTTTCCGTCGCAGAATAGGGCGATCTCCTCACCATTTTTAGTGACGCCGGTAACAGAGAGGTCGGGGGTGCCCAGCATGAAGTCCACGTGGGCGGCGGAATCGTTGAGGCCGTGGATTGCCTGTTCCGCATCGTCCATCTCCAGACCGCCCTGGAGGCATTCGGCGAAGCCCTTGCCGATGGCAAAATGGCAGGCCGCGTTTTCGTCAAAAAGGGTGTTGTAGAAGAGAATCCCCATTTCTGCGATGGGGGAGCTCTTGGGGATGAGGGCAACTTCTCCAAGATGGCGGCTTCCTTCGTCGGTCTCGATGAGAGCCTTAAGGGTGTCATAGCCGGTTTCTGCGGAGAAGTCTGTGATCCGGCCGTTTTGGAAAGTCAGACGGAAGCGGTCAATGAGAGAACCATTGTAATTCAGAGGGAGTGCGCTGAAAACCGTTCCGTCGGCCCGGTCCTTATCCGGGGAGCAGAAAATTTCCTCGGTGGGCATGTTGGGGAAATAGTAGACACCGTCACGGGTCTCCGCACCGCCGCCGGCCCAGCAATGATTGGCAGGCAGGCCGATGGTGATGTCGGTGCCGAGGCTGTTTCGATAGTGCAGGCGGTCGAACTGCATCCGGTTCAGGTAGTCGATACGGCGCTGAAAGCTGCGGCGGTGAGCGTCCCAGGCAGCGGCTGGGTCGGGGGCGTCGGTGCGGGTGGCCTTGAAGATCGCCTCCCAGAGCTTTTCCATGGCCTCCGCTTCCGGCAGGCCCGGGAAGACCTTGGCAGCCCATTCCGGAGAGGGAGCTGCGGCGATGCACCAGGTGTTGCGGCCCATATCCATGCCGTCGTAGAACTCCTTGCAGGCAGCGTGAGCGGCCTTCACCCAGGCGGCGGGCTTTTTGGGGTCCACACCGGCGAAGGCATCCGGGTTGCTGGAATCGATGGAGAGAAATCCTGCGCCCTCCCGGGCGTAGCCGTTGTTGAAGGCAGAAAACCATTCGGGGACCGTCTCGAACTGGCTCATGGGGGCGTAATCGTACTTCAGGCGGGAAATCCGCTCGTCGCTCCAGCGGAGGACCACCTCCTTGGCACCGGCTTTGTAGGCGCTTTCCGCAGCCAGACGCGCCAGCTCTGCGCAGGAAACCGGGGCGCTGATACAGAGAATCTGCCCTTTTTGAATGTTGATGCCGGAACGGACGATCAGATCGGCGTATTTTGCTAACATATTCTGAGAATCCATGGGGAAAACTCCTTTCGATTTTGTTTCTGCAGAATTTCAAACGGGCTGCGCAAATAGAGACAGGAAAGCAGCCTCTCTTCCTAGGGGATCGGAAGGGCTTGACAGGAGCGGGTAAATGCGTTAGGCTGAAACCGGAAATGCCCACTTTCGACGGAACAGCTTACGGCAGTTCCGCCTTCATTTTCGCGTATAGCTCCGGGAAGCGCTTTTTCATATTGACAGGGCGGAAGGTCTGGGCGTCCACCCAAGCGTGGAGGGTGGAGCCGGTGTTCAGAGGCTTCTTTTCTCCCTCCCGGAAGATCCGATAGGAAAATTCAACGCGGCTGGGGGACAGGGCGGAAATCCTGCACTCCACCAGCAGCTCGTCCTCATAGCGGGATACGCCGGAATAATGGCAGGAAAGCTCCACCAGCGGGGTCATAACGCCCATCTTTTCCAGCTGAGAGTAGGTGATTCCAAGGGATTTGACAAAATCGGTCCGGGAAAGCTCGTACCAGACCGGATAAACGGCGTGATGGGCGATGCCCATCTGGTCGGTTTCCGCATAGCGGACGGTGACGCGGCTGACAGTGCTCATGAAACTCCTCCTTGCTCTTTATCATAGCACAGGCTGGAGGAAAAGGCAAATGTGGGGCATCTTATCATAAGGAGGCGATGAAATGAAAAAAATTTATGAATTCGACGCGGTCATCCGGAAGGTGCCGGATCTGGATGGGGCCTATGTGGAGATTCCCTTTGATGTCCGGGCGGAATTTGGGCGGGGACGCGTGCCGGTGGACGCGACTTTCGACGGGGAACCGTATCAGGGAAGCCTGGTCCGGATGGGGACGCCGGGGCACATCCTCGGCATCCGGAAGGATATTCGGGCGAAGATCGGAAAGCAGCCCGGAGATTCCGTTCACGTGACGGTTGTGGAGCGGCAGAAACCGGAAAAATGACCTCCTGCAAAATGAACCCGCCGGATCCGATCAGACGCAGGCGCGCCTGAGGGATCCGGCGGGTTTTTGCGGGGGTTACCGGCCTTTGTACTTCTGGTAGGCCTCCCGGAGCTCAGCGGCTTTCTGCTCCGGGCAGTTGGGATTGCACCAGGCGCCTACGCCGGTCTCGGACGAGGCGAAGAACTGCTGGCGGTCAGCGGCGCGGAGGGGCGGGTAAAATTCAATGTGGAACTGGTACTCCGGGTGCTCGCCGCTATTGACGGGAGCGTTGTGCATGCACATCATATAGGGGAAGGGCATGTCGAAAAGGGCGTCGTACATCCCGGCACAGTCCCGGACGGTCTCGCCCAAGGCGCAGAGCTCCTCCTCCGTCATTTGGGAAATGTCCCCGATGGGACGGTTGATGGTAACGTGGACGCCGTAGGTGATCGGGGAGAAGAAGGGAACATAGACGGTGAAAAACTCGTTTTCAAAGAGGATCCGCCGGCCGTCGGCCTTTTCCTGGGCCAGCAGGTCGGAGAACAGGCAGCGACCGGTTTTCTGGTAGTATTCGCCGGCTCCTTCCAGCTCCTCCTGGATCTTTTTGGGGATAAAGGAATAGCCATAGGCCTGGCCATGGGGGTGAGGCATGGTCACGCCCACCGCTTCGCCGCGGTTTTCGAAAAGAAAGACGTATTTGATTTTCTCATCGGCCCGCATGTCGTTGAAGCAATCCAGCCAGAGGTGGGCCAGCTTGTGGACATGTTCGTCAGAGAGGTCTTTAAGAAACGAATGATGCTGATCGGAATAGAGGAGGACCTCACAGCGGCCGTAGGCGGGCTTCACTTCAAAAAGGCCGCCGGCCACATCGTCCGGCTCTGGAGGGTTCTGCATGAGGGCCGGGAAGTCGTTGGGATAGCGGAGAACGTCGAAGCCCTCGTCCGGCACCTTGCCGGAGCCGGGGCAGAAGGGACACCAGTCCTTGGGCATCTGGGGGCGGGACTGGCGGTGGGAGGCCACCATGACCCAGTCCTTGGAAATGGGATTATAACGCAGTTCGGCCATAAAGAAAGCTCCTTTCCATCAATCAGAGAACCTGGATCCCGCCGAAAGGGCGGATCGACAGGACGTGGCAGCTTCCTTTGCCGAAGACGCTTTCGATGCCGGCGCGGAATTCTTCCAGAAGGTCCAGGGGGACAAAATTCTGGGTGGTGCCGCCAAAGCCGCCGCCATGGACCCGATAGGCACCGCAGCCGTCGAGGATATCTTCCGCCATTTCCAAAGCGACGGCCATGCTCTGCTCTTTGGGATCGAAGCTGGCATAGACGTTTTGGAGGTAGCGGTAGGAGGAGTCTCCGGACTCGGTGACAAGGCGGAGAAAGAGGGGATAATCCTTGTCCTTCAGGGCATTGACGATAGCGCCGACGCGTTCGTTTTCTTTGACGAAATGGACAGCACGGAGGAAGGCGCGGTCGCCGAACTGGGCGCGCAGGAAAGGGGCGTTGGCGATCAGTTCCCGGTAGGAGACGCCGCGGAGAACGTCGCGGCCGAAGAAACCGGCCACCTGCTTCATCTCGGCGGGGATGGCGGCATACTCGCTGGTAAGATCCGCATGGTTCCCGCCTACATCGACGATGCACAAGGCGCAGCCCATGGCATCCATATCAAAGTCTATTTTTTCGATGAGGGGGTTCTCCGTGTCGGCGAAGTCAATGGTGATGACGCTGCCTACCGAACTGGCCATCTGGTCCATGAGGCCGCTGGGCTTGCCAAAATAGACATTTTCGGCGTACTGGGCGTACTTTGCGATCTCCACGGGGCTGATGGCGCCGCCGTTATAGGTGTAGTTCAGAATCGTGCCGACCAGAACCTCGAAAGCGGCAGAAGAGGAAAGCCCGGAGCCTTTCAGCACATTGGAGGTGGTGTAGGCGTCGAAGCCGCCGATGCAGTGGCCCTTCTGCCGGAAACGGGAAACCGTGCCGCGAATCAGGGCAATGGCCTTGTTGTCCTCTTCCGGCTTCATTTCCAGGTCGTCAAGGGCGACGGTGTCCATCCGGTAGCCTTTGGACTGGATCCGGATGACACCGGTATCATTGGCGGAGACGACGGCGATAACATCCATGCTGACGCTGGCTGCGACAACACGGCCGTGGTTGTGGTCGGTATGGTTTCCGGCGATTTCGGTGCGGCCAGGGGCGGAGAAGAGGGTCAGGTTTTCCTGGTCGCCGTATAGTCCAACGAAAGCGTCGAGCGCTTCGGTATAGCGGATTTTTTGAGCGGCCAGCTGGTCTTTTCCGTAAAGTGCGGTCAGCGTTTCATCCAAATGGCCGTCTATTATCCAGCTTTTTAGTGCTGCTGCGTTCATAAGAAGCCTCCTTGAGCAGTTGAAAAATTTTTCGGATTTACTTAATTTCATCATACACCATGTCCGGCTTCCCCACAACTTTTTTTGATATCATCTTTATGGATTTATCTTGCATTTTCGCAGAGAATCCGCTAAAATAGAGACAGCAGCATTTTAAAAGGAAGGGATGGAGCATGGAGGCGGATTTTGTTAAGCATTCCTATAAGATTTCGGGGAAGGAGAACCTGTCGCTGAATGTATACAACACCGGCTATCAGCGCTGCGAGGCCGGATATGCCTGGGGCCCCGGAACCCGGGACCATTATTTGTTCCATTATGTGACGGAGGGACGGGGGACTTTGACCACAGCAGCTGGAGCGGTGTCCATCGGTCCAGGAGGGCTATTCCTGATCCGTCCTTCTGAGCTGGTTACATATACCGCCGACCGGGAGGATCCTTGGGTCTATTACTGGGTCGGATTTAACGGGACGGAAGCTCACCGGCTGATCAATCTGACTGGCTTTGCCCACGACGAGCGTCTTCTGTATCCTGAGAACGGCGGTGAGATTCGCGAGCAGCTCATGCGGATCACCGATGCGCGGGGGAGTACTCCTGCCCATGAAGCGCGGATGCTGGGATGCCTGTATCTGTTTTTAGGGAGCCTGATGAGCTTGTCCGGCGGCCGAAAGCCCACAACCTCCAAGCAATATGTAGACAAGGCCACGCTTTTTATCAGCCGGAATTACAGCCGGGACATCACCATCTGTGATGTCGCGGACTTTGTCGGGGTCAGCGAAAGCCATCTTTACCGGGTCTTTGCCCAGGAACTGAACGTGGCGCCAACGCAGTTTTTGATGCGCTACCGGATCGGGGAGGCGGCGGCCATGCTTCGGAACACCGGGTTGACCGTAGGGGAAATAGCCGCTTCGGTGGGGTTCCGGGACCCACTTTATTTTTCACGGGTGTTCAAAAAGGTCAAGGGGGTTTCTCCGCGGGAATACGCCCGGAAAGAACTGGGAGACGAAAGAGGATAAATATGGGAATTTCTTTTTTCCATGCTGCATATTTTGCGGCTGTCGAGCCATAATGCAGACGGTGGAAAAGGTTTTCCGAAAATTTTCCGCGAAAATTGTTTACATTTAGCGGTTGACAACCTCTCATCTTTGATGTATAATGATAAACTGTATCAAAATGGATAAATCCGCCTTAAACGGGTTACAAATGTGAATCTTGATACAATTTAATAGGGTTGATTTGTGCAAAAAATCAATTGACTTTTGCTAAAAACTTGTATTTGTTGCACAAAGAGATGGGTGAGAACAGTTGAAACAGCAACAGGTTTTTCGTCCTTCGCTGAATTGTTACGAATTCAGGAGAAGGAGGGGAAACTTGTGTTTTGCGTTCTCGAAATAGATGAATGGAGTGATTAAGCCTATGGTGAATGTCAAGCCTGTGCAGCTCGGGAAAAACACTCGTATGAGTTTCGCACGCATCAAAGAAGTGCTGGGAATGCCGAACTTGATCGAAGTGCAGGTCAATTCGTACAAATGGTTCTTGAAGCAGGGGCTGAAGGAAGTATTTAACGATATTTCCGCGATCACCGACTACACCGGAAACCTGGTCCTGGACTTTATCGACTACCGGCTGGACGAGAACCCCAAGTATTCAGTGACCGAGTGTAAGGTGCGCGACGTAACCTATGACGCACCCCTTCACGTTCGTGCGCGGCTCCTCAACAAGGAAACCGGTGAGGTTAACGAGCAGGAAATCTTCATGGGCAACTTCCCGCTGATGACCGAAAGCGGCACCTTCATCATCAACGGCGCGGAGCGCGTTATCGTTTCCCAGCTGGTCCGGTCCCCTGGCGTATATTACGATGGAACCTTTGACAAAACTGGCAAAAAGCTCTTTAAGTCCACGGTTATCCCCAACCGCGGTGCTTGGCTGGAGTATGAAACGGATTCCAGCGATATCTATTATGTCCGCATTGATAAAAACCGGAAGATCCCGGTGACGGTTTTTATCCGCGCCCTGCTGCGCATCCGGGATGATGTGACCATTGATCAGATCCAGGACGATTATAAGTGCGCCCTGACCGATTGTATGGGAACTGACGCCGACGTGCTGGAGATTTTTGGGGATCATGATACCATTGTATCCACTTTGAACGGCAAAGATACCACCAAAAATGGAGACGAGGCTTTGCTGGAGGTTTACCGCAAGCTGCGTCCCGGTGAGCCGCCTACGCAGGAGTCTGCGATCAAGCACCTGGTTCCGCTGCTTTTTGACGAACGCCGCTATGATCTCTCCCGGGTCGGCCGTTATAAATACAACAAAAAGCTGGGGATCGCTGTCCGGATCATGGGACACACTCTGGCCCAGCCGGTGGTCAACGAACTGACCGGCGAAGTTATTGCCGAGGCGGAGGAGCTGCTGACCCGCGACAAAGCCTGGGCCATTGAACGGGCTGGCGTCGATACGGTTTTTGTCCACACGGAAGCCGGCAAGGATATTAAGGTCATCTCCAACGGCATGGTGGAGATCTCCGATTATATCGACCTGGATAAGGAAGAGCTGGGCATTTCGGAAAAGGTCCGCTTTAAGGTCCTGAAGGAGATCCTGGAGCAGACCGAGGACAACGACGAACGCGTTGAGCTGGTCCGTCAGAATCTTGGTCGCCTGATTCCCAAGCACATCATCAAGGATGATATTATCGCAACGATCAACTATATGAACTGCCTGGCCTACGGCATCGGAACAGTGGACGATATCGACCACCTGGGCAACCGGCGCATCCGGCCGGTGGGCGAGCTGCTGCAGAATCAGTTCCGCATCGGCTTTTCCCGGATGGAGCGGGTCATCCGCGAGCGCATGACCCTTCAGGCCCAGGAAATGGAGTCGGTCACGCCGCAGGCGCTGATCAATATCCGCCCGGTCGTGGCGGCGATCAAGGAATTCTTTGGTTCCTCGCCGCTGTCCCAGTTCATGGATCAGACCAACCCCCTGGCGGAGCTGACCCACAAGCGCCGCCTGTCCGCACTGGGGCCCGGCGGCTTGTCTCGTGACCGCGCGTCCTTCGAGGTCCGCGACGTTCACTACTCCCATTATGGGCGGATGTGCCCCATTGAGACTCCGGAAGGCCCCAATATCGGCCTGATCTCCTATCTGGCGACCTTTGCGCGGATCAACGAATACGGCTTCATTGAGGCGCCTTACCGCAAGGTGAATAAGGAAACCGGCGTGGTGTCGGACGAAGTAGAATACATGACCGCCGACGTTGAAGACGAAGTGGTCGTCGCCCAAGCCAATTCCCCGCTGACGGAGGACAATAAATTTGCGGTTCCCCGCGTCACCGGCCGCTATCGGGATCAGATCCTGGAGGTCGACGCCAAGCGAGTAGACTATATGGACGTTTCTCCCCGGATGATGGTCTCCGTGGCCACCGCCATGATCCCCTTTCTGGAAAATGACGACGCCAACCGCGCTTTGATGGGCGCTAACATGCAGCGGCAGGCGGTTCCACTGTTGGTCACCGACTCTCCCATCGTCGGCACCGGCATGGAATATAAAGCGGCTGTGGACTCCGGCGTCTGCGTGCTGGCCCGGGAAGATGGCGTTGTGGAATCGGTAGATGCCCGGGAAATCGGCATCCGCGGCGACGACGGCGAGCTGCACAAATACACCATTTTGAAATTTATGCGTTCCAACCAGGGCACCTGCATCAACCAGCGTCCCATCGTTTCGGTGGGCGACCGGGTGGAGAAGGGCCAGGTCATCGCCGACGGCCCCGCCACCAGCAACGGCGAGATCGCGCTGGGCAAGAACGCCCTCATCGGCTTTACCACCTGGGAAGGCTACATTCAGGTCCTCGTAGTTGTCCAGCATCAGGATCGCCGCCACCGGGCGGCTGGCCT
>CAJMLQ010000020.1 GCA_905214265.1 uncultured bacterium | reverse complement strand
GTTCTCCTCCGCCCGGATGGCAAAGGGGGACTCCGCCGCCGTCCCCCGGAGCAGCGCCGCTCCTCCATGGGTCCGCCGGATCAGCCCCTCTTTTTCGAGAAACTGCAGATCCCGTCGGATCGTCGGTGCGCTGGCATACAGTGTTTCACACAGTTCAGCCACCGTCACTGCCGTCTTCTGGTCCAGAAGAGCCAGAATCTCTTTCTGCCGGATATAGCCGGACATGCCCCTTCCCCCAATCGTTCAGTATTCGATCGATTTTGATCGTTTTTGCGCGTATTTATGATTTTTTCGCAGATACCCCGCCGTTTCTTTACAAAACCGCTCATTTTTTATTATAATGGAAGGAAAGACGGAGCGCAAGCCCGCAAAGGTATTTTTGACAGAATGGAGCGATTTTTATGGAAAATCTTGACGCAATTAAAGATCAAATCTGCGACGTCTGCCACAAAATGTGGCAGCTGGGTTGGGTCGCCGCCAATGATGGCAACGTCTCCGTCCGCCTAGGCGACGGCACCTTCCTGGCCACCCCCACCGGTATCAGCAAAAGCTTCATCACCCCCGACAAACTGGTCCGCATCAACGACAAAGGCGAGATTCTGGAGGGAACCCCAGGCTACAAGCCATCTTCGGAGATCAAAATGCACTTGCGCTGCTACAGGGAGCGGGACGACGTAAACGGCGTAGTTCACGCCCATCCCCCTACGGCTACCGGCTACGCGGTGGCGGGCCTAAGCCTGGACGAATACTCCATGATCGAGACCGTCATCGCCATCGGCTCCATCCCTCTGACTCCCTACGGCACCCCCTCCACCAACGAGGTTCCCGAAGCCATCGCCCCCTATCTTCAGGAGCATGACGTCCTGCTGCTCCAGAACCATGGTGCTCTGACCGTCGGCGCGGACCTCCTCACCGCCTATTACCGCATGGAAACCCTGGAGCTCTACGCCAAAATCAGCCTGACCGCTCATCTTCTCGGCGGCGCCAAGGAAATCCCGCCCAAGCAGATCGACAAGCTCATGGACCTGCGGAAAAATTACTACAAGGTGACCGGGCGGCATCCCGGCTATAAAAAATATCCTACTAAAAAGGAGGAGTGACCATGAAGGTTCTGGCCTTTGACTTCGGCGCGTCCAGCGGCCGGGCCATGCTGGGCCGCTTTGACGGAAAGACCATCACCCTGGAGGAAATCCACCGGTTCAGCAACGACCCCGTCCGAATGAACGGCACCCTTTACTGGGACGCTCCCCGTTTGTTTTTTGAAATCAAGGAGGGCATCCGGAAGGCGAAAACCAAGGGCGGCTTCGACTCCATCGGCGTGGACACCTGGGGCGTGGATTTCGCCCTGCTGGACAAATCCGGCGATCTGATCGCCAACCCAGTCCACTACCGGGACGAGCGCACCGAAGGAATGATGGAGTTGGCCTTCAGCCGGATTCCCCAGGAGGAACTATATTGCCGCACCGGAACCCAGTTCATGCGCCTGAACACCGTCTTTCAACTCCTGGCGCTGGCCGAAAAGCGCCCTGACCTGCTGGAGCGGGCGGAAAGCCTGCTGCTGATCCCCGACTTTTTCCACTACCTTCTCACCGGTGAAAAGAAAGCCGAATACACCGAGGCTACCACCACCCAGATGCTCAATCCCCGCACAGGGGACTGGGACCGGGATCTTCTGGAAAAGCTGGGTATTCCTTCCCGCCTTCTGCCGGAGGTCATCCCCTCCGGGTCGGTCTGCGGGCTGCTCACCGAGGAGTTGTCCGAGGAACTGGGCGTCCCCCGGGTGCCGGTCATCGCCGTGGCCACCCACGACACCGCCTCCGCTGTGGCCGCCACTCCCGCCGCAGAGAAAGACTTCATCTATATCAGCTGTGGCACCTGGTCCCTCTTCGGCACCGAGCTGGACGCACCGGTCATCAACGAAAAGACCCAGCGTTTCAACCTCACGAACGAGGGCGGCTACGGCGGGACCATCACCCTGCTCAAAAACATCATGGGGCTCTGGCTCATCCAGGAATCCCGCCGCCAGTGGCTCCGGGAGGGCTTTGAGGTCACTTATGCAGATCTGGAGCGGGAGGCTCTGGCGGAGGAGCCCTTCGTCTCCTTCATCGACCCCGACGCGCCGGAGTTCGAGACCCCTGGCAACCTTCCGGAGCGCATCCGGGAATTCTGCCGGAAAACCGGCCAGCTCGTCCCGGAAAACCGTGGCCAGGTCATGCGCTGCGTCTATGAAAGCCTCGCCCTCAAGTACCGCCAGGCCTTCGAAATGATCCGGGAGACCACCGGCAGGGACTATCCTGCCATCCACATCATCGGCGGAGGCACCAAGGATGGGTTTCTTTGCCAGCTGGCCGCCAACGCCTGCTCCACCCCCGTCACCGCCGGTCCCGTGGAGGCCACAGTCCTGGGGAATATCGCCGTCCAGCTCATCGCCCTGGGGGAAATTTCCTCCATCACAGAGGCCCGGAAGATCATCGCTGCTTCCGGCGGCTTCCGCGCCTTCGAACCCCATCCAGATCCGGCCTGGGAGAGTGCTTACCGCCGTTTTCAAAAAATCACAGCCCGCTGACTCAAACAAAAGTCTTGCCAACAGAAAGTTTTCGTCCGCCTTTTCCAAAAGGCGGCGAGTTTGGAAAGAGCAGCGCCCTTCCTCGCGCTCCGCAGAGTGCGAAATCTCATCCCCGTGCGGCCGGGCCGCACCCAAAACGGAGCGCAGCTCAATGGGCCGCGCTCCGTTTTTTCAAATAAGATAACGAAACGCCCGCTTCCAGAGGTCAGGGAAGCGGGCGCTTATTCACAAAAGCAAAATCCGGTGAGGGGGATTACGCCTTTGCTGCATTCAGTTTGGATGCAATCTGGGATTTCCGTCTGGCAGCCTGGTTCTTGTGGATGATCCCCTTAGCGGCGGACTGGTCGATGACCTTGTATGCTTTCTGAGCGGCGGCGGCTTTATCAGCGGCGTCGGACTCAATAGCGGCGTTCGCAGCCTTCAGGGCGGCCTTCAGGTTACCTTTGAGCATTCTGTTCTGCAGCGTTTTAGTCGCGGTGACTTTCACGCGCTTTTTCGCAGATTTAATGTTCGGCATATTTGCACCTCCTTCACATAAAGTCAGCCTGCTCACGCAAACTAACTGAGGATTGGCACTGCCCGCAAGCGCCCGTCAAAAATGCGCATGGGCGCACCTAGACACGTGACAGGCTTTTGACAGCTTTTTTATCATACCATTTTTCCGGAAAAATTGCAAGGGCTTTTCCGAAGTTTTCCGGGATTTTTGAAGCGATATTTTTGTGAAAGGGGACGATCATTTGGGAATTCGGACCGACTTGGCCGTAGAGCGGCTGGAACTGGCCGGAGCAAGCCTTCCGGCAGGGGCAAAGCGGGAGGAAGAGGATCTGCGGGGGGTGACTCTGGTCACCGTCCGCGTAACGGACAAGGAGGCGGCAAAGGCCCTGGGCAAGCCGGAAGGGCAGTACCTGACGGTGGAATGCGCTCCCTTCCGAAAAGCGCCGGCGGACTTTGAAGCGGAGGTTCTGGCCGTGGCGGAAGCCGTGTCCCGGCTTCTGCCGGAGGGGCCGGTGCTGGTCACGGGGCTTGGAAACGCCTCCATCACTCCCGACGCCTTGGGGCCAGAGGTGGTAAACCTCATGCTGGCCACCCGGCACATTGGCCCGGAATTCGCGTCCTCCCTGGGACTGGGCCGCCTGCGTCCGGTGTCGGTCATTGCTCCCGGCGTCCTGGGGCAGACCGGGATGGAGACCTGTGAGATCCTTGCCGCCCTGGTGAAGGAGACCTCTCCCACCGCGGTGATCGTGGTGGATGCCCTGGCGGCCGGGGATCCGTCGCGGTTGGGCGCAACTGTGCAGGTATGCGACACCGGCATCTCACCCGGCTCCGGAGTCGCCAACCGCCGGAAGGAACTGAGCCGCCAGACTCTGGGTATCCCTGTCGTCGCCGTAGGCGTGCCCACTGTGGTGGACTATCCCCAGGAAGGCCAGCGCGAGCCCATGATGGTCACCCCCCGGGAGGTGGATACCGTCATCGAAAACGCCGCGAAAACCGTTGCTTTCGCCCTGAACAAGGCCCTCCAGCCGGAGCTGGCCCTGGAGGATATCCTCGCCCTGGTCCAGTAAACTGGCCATCCAAAGATACGGCCGAACTACTCCACAGAAGAAACCCGCTTGTGTCCTTCTTTGACAAGGCCTGCCCGATAGGCATCCAGCAACAGCTTCAGGTCCTCGATGTTCTCCCGAATACTCCGGCCGTCGTCGGTGTCCGCGATCTTGATGCGGGATTCCCGGGTTTCGAAAATCACCGAAGTGGACAGAATGTCCTTGTTGTTGCGGATGGCGTCCTGGACCCCGTCGAAGGGCTCATGGGAGGTGATCCGGATGCCGTGAGAGTTGTAGATCAACGTGTATCCCGCGATTCCGGTCTGGGGCTGATACACCTTACAGAAGCCGCCGTCGATGACGATGAGCCGTCCCCCCGCCTTGACCGGATTCTCTCCGTCCTTGCTGCGCACCGGGACGTGTCCGTTGATGATGTGGGAGTATTCCCCATTCAAGCCGAATTCCTGCAAAATCCGCAGGCAGGTCTCCATCTTGGCACTGTGGACGTAGTATGGGTTTTTCTGCTCCCTGCAGATTTCCGGATCGCCGATGAGCAGCCGTTCAAAGGTGGTCATCTTGTTCCGGCCAAAGAGCGGCGAGTTGCGGCCGCACCACAAAAACCATAGGAAATCTTTCCCCAGCTGACGCTCCGGAGAACCGGGATCGGCATAATAACCCTGCCGGGCCAGGGTCTCCGTATAATCGAGAAATGCCTTCCCGGACAGCTCCTGCCCGCTTCCCGTCCGGAAAACGGCAAAGTTTCCCTCTTCGTCCATGGGGATGCAACCGTGGAAAAGCAGATTCTGATTGCAGCAGAGGTACATTCCGCCCTTGGAGTACAAGAATTTCACATGGCGCTGGAGCTTTTCGCTCTGCTGGAAGGAAAAACGCAGCTGGCTCATCACCGACGATTCTTCAGGGCTCAAACGGTAGGGGTCGGCCTGGTCTACCGTGGGAAACGCGCAGTCCTTCAGTGGATATTCCTTTCCTTCCAGTGTGATGGAGCCTCGACTGTAGTCGACCTTGTCCAGCAGCAGCCGGTCCTCCATGCCGAAGGATGGATTCCGGAGGATGATCTGTCCTTCCAGCTTGAAGAGGATGATGGCGATGGCCTTGTGCATCCGGGCCACCTGCTCCAGATCCTTGGGGCTGTACCGCCCGCCGTCCGGTACCCGGGGCATGAAGCAGGAGACGTCGGAATTGCGGTAGACTTCGTTGGCGAAGATGGCCAGAGGACGCAGGCTGATGCCGTAGCCGGTCTCGATGACCTCCAGGTTGTTGTAGGTGATGGAGTTGTTGAGGACATTGGCGATGCAGGTGCGGCTTCCCGCTGCGGCCCCCATCCACAGGATGTCGTGGTTTCCCCACTGAATATCCACCCTGTGGTGCCGCTCCAGTGAGTCAAGGATAATATCTGCCCGGGGTCCTCGGTCGAAAATATCTCCCACGATGTGGAGCCGGTCTACCACCAGCCGCTTGATGGTGGCGCAGACCGCATTGATAAAGGCGTCGGCCCGCCCGATGTCGATGATGGTGGCAATGATATTTTCGTAGTATTGCTCCTTGTTCAGTGCGTCGTAGTTGGTGTGGAGCAACTCGTCGATGATGTACTCGTACCCCTTGGGCAGAGCCTCCCGCACCTTGGACCGGGTGTACTTGGACGCCACCAGCCGGCAGATCTCCATGAGCCGGTTGAGGGTGATCTTGTACCATTCGGCCAGGTCCTCCTCCGAGAGCTCCTCCCGGATCTCCTTGAGCTTGGCCTCGGTGTAGTAGATGAGCGTTGCCAGCACCGCCCGCTCCTTAGAGGAAAGGGTGTTGCCGTAAAGAATGTCCACCTTCTCCTTGATGGCCCCGGAGGCGTTGTTGAGGATGTGGAGAAACGCCTCGTACTCCCCGTGGAGGTCGGACATAAAATGCTCCGTCCCCTTGGGGAGATTCAGCATGGCCTGCAGGTTGATGATTTCGGTGGAGGCCGCCTCCACCGTGGGATACTGATGGGCGAGAATCCGCAGATAGCGGAGGTGGCCCCGGACAAATTCCAGATCCTGTTTCATTGATTCATACCGCCTTTCATCTGCGCGGCCATGCTCCGGGCCGCAAGCATGGCCGACGACCAGGCCCATTGCAGGTTGAAACCGCCGCAGTCCCCGTCGATATCCAGCACCTCGCCGCAGGCAAAGAGCCCCGGCACCAGCCTGGATTCCATCGTCTCCGAGTCAAATTCGGAAAGCTCCGCACCGCCCGCCGTCACCTGGGCATTGGCCAATCCCATGGTGCCGGTCAACGGCAGCTTCCATCTCTTGAGCTGAGCCGCCAGCATCCGGAGCTCCCCACCGGACAGGCTTCCGGCTTCCCGGGAAAGGGGCGTGATTCCCGCCGCCTTCATGGCTGCCTGTCCCACTCGTTTGTGGAACATCCCAACCAGAAAGTTTTCCAATAAAACCCAGGCCCGGGCAGCGGCGCGCTGCTCCAGCAGCTGGAGCAGCTCTTTTTCCCCGTATTCCGCCGCCAGATCCAGGAAAAGCGCCGGCCTCCGTCCCCGGGCCAGCATCCGCCCCGCCTGGCAGGAAAGCTGCATCACCGGCGGCCCCGAAACACCATATTCCGTGAAGAGGATTTCTCCTTCCTCCGCAAAAGAGTCCTTCCCATCGGTCAAAATCGTCCTTCCATTGGCCTTGATGCCGGTGAGGGCGCGGATGGTCTCCGTTTCTGTTTTCAGCTGCACAATGGAGGGGATCAGTTGCGTAACCCCATGGCCGAGGCTTTCCAGCAGCCGGCAGCCGCTGTCTGTGCCGCCCAGTTTGGGCGAGGCGGCGCCCCCGGCTGCCAGCAGGACCCGGCTCGCCCGATGCCGCCCATTCTCCGTAAAGAGCAGAAACCCCTCCGCCGTGGGCCGGGTCCCTGTCACCTCCTGACCGCAGAGGATCTCCACACCCAAACGCTCCGCTTCAAACCGCAGAGCATCCAGCACCGACGCCGCCTGGAAAGACCGGGGATAGATCTTTCCGCCGTCTTCTTCCGTCAGGACAATGCCCAGGCTTTCAAAAAACTCCAGCGTTTCTGAAAGTCCGAAGGTCTGAAAAGCAGTTTTCACAAAATCCGGGGCTTGTCCGTCCCGGCACCGGTAATTCTCCGCCGAAAAAAAGCGGTTCGTCAGGTTGCAGCGGCCGTTTCCGGTAGCCAGCAGCTTTCGGCCCACCCGAGGCCCCCGCTCCAGGAGCAGGACGCGGCCAAAGGCGCCGGAGCGTCCCGCACAGACCGCAGCGCAAAGTCCCGCTGCGCCTCCGCCGACTATGGCAAGCGCAGGTTTCATGATCGAATTCCCCCTTGAAACGTTTTTATCATTGTACCACAAAAATCCGTCCAGAGCCAGATGAAGCGGCAGAAAAATCCGAAAACTCCCAACACAAATCCAAAATCCGCCGTCTGCGGGCCCAAAAAGGCACGCAAGCGGCGGATTTCCAAATCCTTATTTTAATGTCAAAAGGCTGTTCTCCTCCAATACGGCGTCTAAAACGATCTGACTGCCTTCCTGGCGGAACTCCAGCCTTTTTCCGTCCAGTTCTGCTTCGGAGACGCCCTCCAAACCAGTTTCAACCCGTCGAAGGGCTAGTCTCCCGTAGCAGACCTTCAGGGAAACGGACCGTTCCTCTAGCTCCACGGTCCCCCAGGCTCCCTCAATCGCCCAGAAGTACCGTCCCAGCCGCACCGGTTGGAACCCGATCCGGCCTTCCGTCAAATCATACCGGAACCCGCTGTAAGCGAGGAGCAGGGAGTAGCTTGCCATGGCCCTGGCATAGCTGGCGCCACACTCGATCTCCGCCCACGGATTGCGCTTTTTGCCGTCATACCGCTCCCGGATCGCCGCAACGATCTCTAACGCCTCCTTCTCCATGCCGCACTGAAGCATGTTGCAGGCCGCCGCGTATTCGAATCCGGACATGCACTCTTCCGTGTAGGGAATGGTGATCTTCGGCTTCTCCGTGCCATCCTCCCAGGCGCACATCAAAACGCCCTTTTCTCCGTCGCAGGCAAAAATCCGGCAGGGGTTCTGCACCTCCCGCATGGATTTGAAGTTCACCTGATAGATGCTCTCCAGCGCCTGACGCCGGTGATCCGGATCAAAGACAGGCGGAAGCCCCATGAGATCCGCGTGCCATCCGGCCACGACCTGATCGATCTCGCAGCCTTCCCCGATCTGGTACTTGATCTCGCCCGTTTCCCCATCCCAGTAGTTCTTCACGGCATCGTTGGCGGAGCCGCCGTATTTTTCCAAAAGCGCCCGGTCCCGGATGTCGATATTCTGGACGTAATGCCGCCCATTGAAGGTGTGGGCGTCCAACCACTGCCGCCCCTTCTGGAACAGGCTGCGGTATTCCGCCGCCGTTTCGTTCTCGCCCATGGCTTCGGCCATCTCTGCCCCCGCCAGCAGCGCGCCGTGATAGAATCCGGTCAGCCAGGAGTTGGCACCAAATAGCTCCATATCCAACGTGTGATACTGCCGCCCGTGGATCACGCCGGTTTTGTCCGGATCCCATCGATCCCCGTTGTCCGGGCTCCAGGCATATTCGATGCATTTCTTGACACGGCCCCAGTACCGTTCCAGCCACCGGTTATCGCCGCAGATTTTCCACTCCCGGTAGAACTTCATCACCGTACCCATCTGCCCGTCCACACAGGCACGGAAATCCTGCCGCCCGCTCCCCAGTGGGAGCATCGTCCGGAAGTGCAGCTCTCCGCTGGGTTCCATGTCGTAAGTAAGCTCTGTTTCTCGAATGCTCCGTTCCAGATCCGGAAAGAGGAAAGGCAGCACGTAGGCGTAATTCCAAACATGCTGGCAGGTACCTTCGCAGCTTCCATAGTCTCGGCCAACACCCTCAAACCCGTAAAACGTCCCATCCTCCAGCCGCAGGCAGGTGGAGGATTTCAGCGTCGCGAGGTTTCCCTGGATGGCGTCCAGTACGCACTCCGGCAGGCTGGAGGAAAACAGTGCCTCCTTGAACCGCACGGTATCGCCGTGGAGCCTTTCCCAATTCTGAAAACAGTATTCCGCCGTTTCCACCGGGTTAGGGAACCGCCTGGCGCAGTAATTTTTCCATTTCGGCGCAGTCTCCGGTCCAGCGCCGGACCAGTATTTCCAGCAGTTTGGCACGCACCAAGTCAGAAGGAACCGTATGCTCCTCTTTTCCCCCGGCTCCACCGAAATGCTGGCGGCCAGGGTAGATGTGTCCGGACGTTCCTCAGCCAGACTGTCGAACCGGCGGTTTTTCATAGGCCCGTACGCAAAAAATTCGTTATTGAACATGGTCACTTCATCAAACCAGCCGCCCCGGTACCAGTATTCCTGCCAAGTCATTTCCGCGCCGTCGGCGGCAATCGCTGCCTGACCGTAATCCACGCCGTCTGGGTCCTGGACGCCGCTGTCCATGGTGATCGCGCTGACGCCGCCCCGGCTTACATAGGCATGTCGACCCGATTTCGGGAAAGGATTGGTCACAGAAAAACCGATAGAGTATTTCAGCGCCCGCTCCGTTGGATTCTGAATTGAAAATTGGAAAAATGCAGCTGGAATACTGCTGTCGTCGGAATTTCCGGGGATAAAGGGATTGAACGCCTCCAAAGACACCTCCCCCGGAAAATGCACATCCCGGAACCGGACTGTCGCAATGGGGAATTCCCCGCAGAACTCCACATTTTCGAAATGTTTTTCCCCTGCCATGGTCCCCCGGTTGGGCCCGTGGCCAAACCCCCAGGAATGATTGCCGAAATGCAGGCCGCCCATGTAGTCCCTCATGGTGTCTCCCTGCAGCAGCCTAGCGTCCACAACGGACTGCGCCGCCTCATCTTCCGCCTTGATGGCAAAATTAGAAAAACCGTTGATGCTTTCCCGGTTTGGCCGGTTGCGGATCTCCCAGTCCACCAGCGCACCGTTTCCCGCCAAGCCGACGCTTCCAGTCCCAATTCCGCCCAGCGGGAACGAAATCTGCGCCCCACATTCCTTGGAAAATAGCTTTTTCATTCTCACAGCTCCCTCCACTATAAAAATTTCTTCCTGCTACCTCGCATTATAACAAGGCGAAATTCAATTTTCTATAGATAAACCGGATTATTTCATTAAGAAAACTTGTATTTCTACTGGCATTTCTTTATAATGGATTCAGAGGTGAACGCCGTGATCTTCCAGGAAACCTTTTTTGAAAACAACCAGCCTGAAAACCCCCTTCTCCATATCCGCCAGGCCGGTGTCGTCCAAGCGGACCCAAATTATTCCATTGAGCGGAGCGGAAGTCTGACTAACGTGCTGGGCTATATAAAATCCGGCATCCTCATCGAGGAAACCGCCGACCGGATCCAGTACCTCCAACAGGGGGACTGCTTTCTGCTTCCCTACGAAACAGATTACCGGATCTACGCAGACCGGAGCCAGCCGCCCATTCTCAAATGGCTGAACATCCGCGGCAGTCTTTTTAACAGTCTCCTGGACAACCTTTTCGGAAAGGGCGCTTTCCCCTCTGCCCCTATCCATGCCGAAGGGGAGCTGGACCAGGCCGTACGCCTGATTGCGGAAAAGACGGACCAGTTTTCGAATCTCTCCCAGTTGATCTTCCGCCTGCTTCTGGAACTTCACGCTGCGGAACAACCGGCCGGCAGCCCCCCACACCGTTCTGAGGAAAGCACCGCCCAAAAATACGACGCCTATATCTGCCAGAACGTCCAGTACCCATTTTCCGTCCAAAAAATGGCCCGGCACTTTGGAATTTCCACAGACGCCCTGAACCGTACCTTCCGCCGGGAGCTAGGAGCGACCCCCTACCGTTACTATCAAAACGTCCGCATCAGCCTTGCGGAATCCCTTCTGAAAAACACTGAGCTGACCATCGAAGATATCGCCAGCCGTCTGAATTTTATTGATCGGAACTACTTTTCCCTGTATTTCAAAAAATGTACCGGCTGTTCCCCCGCGTTGTACCGAAAAAGCAGAAGGGCCCTATAATCTTTTTTCTGCCTCCTGGAAAACCGCTTGACATCTGTCTGCGGGAGTGCTACAATATCATTACAGATTAAAACCTGCGAGCAGGACACGGCTCTCCAGCCGCTTTCCCTCCAGAGAGGAATGCCCCGGCTGCAAGCATTCCGGGAAAGAGGAGATCCGATACCACCTGTGAGGGCGCGGTGAACCGCGACGGCCGGCCGCCGTTAACAGGCCGCAGAGTGACGGCGTTTTCGCCGTAATTTGGGTGGAACCATGGAGCTTCGCTTCATCCCTTGGGGGATGAAGCGTTTTTTGTTTTTTGCGTAGAAGGGAGACGCCGGAATGGAAATTCAATTGTATCATAAAGGGACGGCGATGCTGCGAACTAGCCGCCTCCTGCTCCGCCGGTTTTCCCCGGGGGATAAGGAGGCTGTCTTTTGAATCGGGCGCCCAGCCGCAAAGCGGATGGGCGGAACCATAAAGCAACGAACTGTGTTTGGATAGAAAGGAAGAAGTACGATGAACATTACCCTGAAAGACGGCAGCGTCAAGAGTTATGAGGCTCCCGTTTCCGCCGCCGATGTCTGCAAAGACCTGAGCATGGGTCTCTACCGGGCCGCCTGCTCCTGCAAGATCAACGGGGAGGTCAAGGACCTGCGCACCGTCATCGACGCCGACTGCGCACTGGAGATCCTGACCTTTGACGACGAGGGCGGCAAAAAGACCTTCTGGCACACCGCCTCCCACCTGCTGGCCCAGGCCGTGAAACGCCTCTTCCCCGCGGCGAAGCTCGCCATCGGCCCCGCCATCGACAGCGGCTTCTACTACGATTTTGACGTGGAAAAGCCCTTCACTCCCGAGGACTTGGCCGCCTTGGAAGCTGAGATGAAAAAAATCGTTAAGGAAAAGCCCACCATCGAGCGCTTCACACTCTCCCCCGCCGACGCCAAAAAACTCATGGAGGAACGGGGCGAACCCTATAAAATCGAACTCATCGAGGAGCATGCCGCCAAGGGCGACGACATCTCCTTCTACAGCCAGGGCGAGTTCACTGACCTCTGCGCCGGTCCTCATCTGCTGGATCTCTCTGTAATCAAGGCGTTTAAACTCACCGCCACCACCGGCGCATACTGGCGCGGCGACTCAAAAAGCCGCCAGCTCTGCCGGGTTTATGGCATTGCCTTCCCCAAAGCCGCTCAGCTGGACGAGCATCTGACCATGCTGGAAGAGGCCAAAAAGCGGGACCATAACATTATCGGCCGCCATCTGGAGTATTTTACCACCGTAGATGTCATCGGACAGGGTCTGCCCATTCTGCTTCCCAAAGGAGCCAAGGTCATCCAGATCCTGCAGCGCTGGGTGGAGGACCTGGAAGACAATGAGTGGGGCTATGTCCGCACCAAAACTCCTTATATGGCCAAGCGGGAGCTGTATAAGATCTCCGGGCACTGGGACCATTACCTGGACGGCATGTTCGTCCTGGGCGACCCCAATGACGAAACCAAGGAGTGCTTTGCCCTCCGCCCCATGACCTGCCCCTTCCAGTATCAGGTCTTCCTGAACCGGGCCCGTTCCTATCGTGACCTGCCCATGCGGCTGGGCGAAACTTCCACCCTGTTCCGCAATGAAGATTCCGGCGAGATGCACGGTCTCATCCGTGTGCGGCAATTCACCATCTCCGAAGGCCATTTGATCCTCTGCCCCGAACAGCTGGAGGACGAGTTCCGGAAATGTTTGGAGCTGGCCAAATTCGTCCTAGAAAAGGTCGGCATGCTGGAGGACTGCACCTTCCGTTTCTCCCAGTGGGATCCCAACAACCGGGAAAAGTATATCGGCACCCCGGAACAGTGGGAAGAGGCCCAGGGCATCATGGGCAAGATTCTGGATCATCTGGGGATCCAGTACACGATTGGCATCGACGAAGCCGCCTTTTACGGCCCCAAGCTGGACATTCAGTATAAAAACGTCTTCGGCAAAGAAGACACCATCGTCACCATCCAGGTGGACCAGCTGTTGGCGGAGCAGTTCGGCATGGAGTACACGGACCGGGAGGGCAAAAAAGTCCGGCCCTACATCATTCATCGGACTTCTCTTGGCTGCTACGAGCGGACCCTCGCCTACCTGCTGGAGAAATACGCCGGGGCTCTGCCGGTCTGGATGGCTCCGGAGCAGGTCCGCATCCTGCCAGTGACCGACCGTGCTCACGACTATTCGGAAAGCCTGCGTAAAACCCTGAAATCCGCTGGGCTCCGGGTCGAGGTGGACACCCGCAGCGAGAAGATCGGCTATAAGATCCGGGCGGCCCAGATGGAAAAGGTCCCCTTTATGCTGGTCATCGGCGACAAGGAAGCGGAGAACGGCACCGTGGCTGTCCGCTCCCGCGTATCCGGCGACATCGGCTCCATGACCGTGGAGGAATTCCTCGCCCTGATCCAGCAGAAGATCAAAGACTACGCGGTGGACTGATCTTCCCCGTACAAACAAAATCCCGCGCAGCGATCCAAATCGCTGCGCGGGATTTTTGCGTTCTTATTCCGGGATCTTTCCAATGTCCGTCCGGTAGTGGACACCCTCGAAGGTGATCTTCTCCGCGGCGGCATAGCTTTTGGCCAGCGCCTCCGCCCGATTCGCCCCCACGGCAGTGACACCCAGAACCCGTCCTCCGGCGGTATAAAACTTCCCGTCCTCCAGCTTTGTTCCTGCGTGATAAACGGTAACGCCTTCCGCCTGGCCCATAGTATCAAGGCCCTGAATCTCGAAACCGGTCCGATATTTCTGCGGATATCCCCCCGAAGCCAGCACTACGCAGGCCGCAGATTCTTCCGAAAACTCCACCTTGACCTCAGAGAGCCGCTCGTCCCGCACCGCCTGGAACACCGTCAGCAGATCGGTCTTCAGCAGCGGCAGCACCACCTGGGTTTCCGGGTCGCCGAACCGGCAGTTGTACTCGATGACCTTGGGCCCGTTTTTGGTGAGCATCAACCCGAAGTACAGGCAGCCCTTGAAGGTTCTCCCCTCGGTGTTCATCGCCTCCATGGTGGGCAGGAAGATTTCCTCCATGCAGCGCTCCGCGATTTCCGGCGTGTAGTAAGGGTTGGGCGCAATGGTCCCCATACCCCCGGTGTTCAGCCCCTGGTCGCCGTCCAGCGCCCGTTTATGGTCTTTGGAGGAGATCATGGGCACCAGCGTCTTTCCGTCGGTGAAGGAGAGTACCGAAACTTCCGGCCCCTCCAAAAATTCCTCGATGACGATGCGGTTTCCCGACGCGCCGAAAATTTTGTCCCCCATGATGGAGTGGATAGCCTCCAGGGCCTCTGCCTCGTTTCCGGCAATGAGGACTCCCTTCCCCAAGGCCAGGCCGTCGGCCTTGATGACGGTGGGGTAGGTATTCTGCTCTTTGACGTAGGCTGCCGCCTCTGCCTCGTTATCAAAGGTCTCATAGCGGGCGGTGGGTATGCCGTATTTCTTCATCAGGTTCTTAGAAAAGACCTTGCTCCCCTCAATGGCCGCCGCGGCCTTGCTGGGGCCGAAGGCAGGGATCCCCGCCGCCTCCATGGCGTCCGCCATACCGAGGACGAGCGGATCGTCCGGCGCGACCACGACAAAGTCAACGCCGTTATCCACAGCGAACTTCACCATGCCCTCCACGTCTGCCGCCTTAATGGGCACCAGGGTGCAGAAAGCCGCCATTCCCCCATTTCCGGGAGCGGCAAAGATCCGCTGAACCGCAGGATTCTCCCTGAGTTTCAGGGCGATGGCATGCTCGCGGCCGCCGCCGCCCACAACAAGAACATTCATATCAATATCTCCTTTACCACTGCGTAATTAGAATTTTAACCAGCCCCAGCAGGGCCAAATGCCCGGGATAAAACCAATAGAAGAACCACTTTCCGCCCCGGCCTCGCTCTCCGTTATACCGGGCCAGCAGCGGAAGGGAAAGCAGCGCGAACCCGGCAGTGAGAAGACAAAACGGCAGGCTGAAGGGGATCCCTAGGGGAAACTCCCCCGTCAATCCGGCGAAAAAAGCCCCTCCCCCAGTCCCACCCAGTGCTTCCAGCGCAAGGAAGCACCCGTGGATCCACAGCGGGGAGAGCAGATAGTAAAAGGCCAAACCGCCTCCCAAGACCAGCAGCTGGCGCCGCCGGTCTTCTCCGGTCAGATAGACAGCGCACACCAGAAAAGCTCCGACCCAGCCGTAATCTCCCCTAAGAACTTCCACGGCAAGGACACAGACCCCCATCGCCAGCCATCCCCTGGCCTTCCAACCCCGAACCTGTCCCTCCCGCCAAAAAAAAATTCCCAGCGCAGCCAGAAAAAAGGTGGTCAGCACGTTTCCGCACCCTTTCAGGGAAGGAAGCAGGAGCAGCGGGAACTGTGCAAGCAGGGCGAACAGGCCCAGCCGCCGCAGGTAAGCCGGATAGTTCCGGGTCTTCCGACACCCCTCTGCCACAAAAAAGGCAAAGATCGGAAAGGCCAGCCGTCCCAGATAACGCAGCAGTTGGCGCGCCGGGTCGCCGGCAGTGAAAAAGGCGGAAAGCGGGTCGAAAAGCATTCCCACATGATCCACTGCCATAAAGGCGGCGGCCATGTATTTCAGAGCCACCGCGCTGAACCCCCTGGTTCTCCTCTCCGGCACAGCTTAATGATGGAACAGCCGGACCCCGGTAAAGGCCATGGCGATATCGTACTTGTCGCAGGTCTCTATAACGTTGTCGTCGCGGATGGAGCCGCCGGGCTGGGCGATCCAGCAGACGCCGCTCTTCCGGGCCCGCTCAATGTTGTCGCCGAAGGGGAAGAAGGCGTCAGAACCCAGGGCGACCCCGGTCAGGCCGTCCAGCCAGGCACGGCGCTCTTCCCGAGTCAGCGGCTCCGGGCAGACGGTAAAGAACTGCTGCCATACGCCGTCGGCCAGTACGTCCATGTAATCGTCGGAGATATAGGAATCGATGGTATTGTCCCGGTCAGGGCGGCGGACGCTCTCCTTAAAGGGCAGGGCCAGCACCTTGGGATGCTGACGGAGATACCAAGCGTCAGCCTTGTTCCCGGCCAGACGGGTGCAGTAGATACGGGACTGCTGTCCGGCACCAATGCCAATGGCCTGGCCGTCCTTGACATAGCAGACCGAGTTTGACTGGGTGTATTTCAGGGCGATGAGAGCGATGACCAGGTCCCGTTTGGCCGCCGCGGGGATCTCCTGATTTTTGGTGGGAAGTTCTTTCAGCAGCGTTTCGTCAATTTTCACCTCGTTGCGGCCCTGTTCAAAGGTGATGCCGAAGACGTCCTTCTGCTCCACCGGCGCGGGGACATAGGAGGAGTCGATCTTCACGACATTGTAGCTGCCTTTACGCTTGGTTTTGAGGATCTCCAAGGCCTTTTCGGTATAGTCCGGGGCAATGATACCGTCGGAGACCTCCCGGGCCAGCAGCGTGGCCGTCGCCTCGTCGCAGGTGTCGGACAGGGCGACCCAATCCCCGTAGGAGGAGCAGCGGTCCGCGCCCCGGGCCCGGGCATAGGCTGCGGCAATGGGGGTAAGCTCCAGGTCCTCCACAAAATAAATCTTCTTCAGGGTATCGTCCAGAGGCAGGCCCACCGCCGCACCTGCCGGGGAGACGTGCTTAAAGGACGCGGCTGCAGGCAGGCCGGTGGCCTCCTTCAGCTCTTTCACCAGCTGCCAGCTGTTGAAAGCATCCAGAAAGTTGATGTAGCCAGGCTTGCCGTTCAAAACCTCGATGGGCAGCTCGCCGTTTTTCATAAAGATGCGGGAGGGCTTCTGATTGGGGTTACAGCCGTATTTCAGTTCCAATTCTGTCATATTATCCCATCCTTTCCATTGCAGAAACTAAAAAAAGTTGATATTTATTGATGTTTATTGACAATCTTGGTCGTGGCCGCGCCGGTCTCCAGATCGATAAAGCTGGTGAAGAGAGAAACCTTGTTATCCGGGTTCAGATTTTCCCACAGCGCTTTGGTGAAGCAGTTGATGCAGGCGTACTCCAAAGAAACGGTTTTCGGCTCACCGATAAAACTGGGGATGGGGCTCCCGTCATGCTCGTAAGTATGAATCAGGTGGCCGGTCCCGGCTTTGGGATCGGTGTACTCAAAAAAGTACCGCCGAACGGAGGAATCGTCGCCATCGGCGCTCTTGAGGATGGATAGGCGGTAGTCACCGTTTTCCGCCAGCAGGCCGGAGATGCGGGGGGTCCAGTTGGGACCGTCCGGCTCGAAGGTCCGCGTGCGGAGGGCCTCTTCAAAGGTGCGACCGGCCTTCAGGTAATCGGCCACGGTATCGGTCTGGTCGCCATTGGTGACCACGGTGAAGGAGCCGGCCTTCCGGACGGGGTGGTAGATAATCAGAGACGGGTCGGTCATTTTGGACTCGTCAAACGCCCGGGTGCGAATCCCGTCTGCAGTTTCTTCAAAGATGCGATTGCGGCTGTTCTCACTGCGGCCCATGATAAAATAGGCGATGACCGCGTGTTTGTTATCGGCGGAACGTCCCAGCAGCACGCCGCGGCCGGGATAAGAATTCCCGCTGAGATAGGTTTCCAGATTGATCATCGAAATCCTCCTTTATTTTGTTGAACGCTGCGCGCTCCCACAGGAACAGGCTCCGAGAAGCGGCAGTTGCATATCAGTATCCTGCAAACGCTGTTTTACGTCCGGCACCGCTGACTACAGACAGGACGAATCCCGCAGCGCCTGCCATTCCGGCTCCAGGATCGCCATGAGAATGTCGTCGGCATACCCGTCTCCATCCCGGACAGCATCCCGCAGGACGCCCTCCCGCCGAAAGCCTGCCCGGGCGTAAGCGCGTTCCGCCCGTTGGTTGAAGGAAAATACGTCCAGGGACAAGCGGTGAAGCTTCAGCGTTTCAAATGCAAAATCCCGGGCCGTCCGAATCATCCAGGACCCGATTCCCTTTCCCCGGTCCGTCGGATGGAAAATCGCAATGCGGAAGTTAGCGCTGCGAAGATCCCAATCGATTTCATTGAGGACGCTTTCCCCAATGATGCGCCCATCCGGCGAAAAAAGCAGAAAATCGTACCGGTCTGGGTCGGAGATACAGGAGAGGAAGAAGCGGACAACCGTGTCCTCCTCAAAGGCCTCCGGGCAGCCGGTCAACCGTGCGATTTCCGGGTCCAGAGGGTTAAAATTCTGCCGGTAATAGGGGATGGCGTCCTCTTCACGGGACAGCCGCAGGACAAAACCGTCCTTCTCCCAAACCGGGGCTGTTTTTTCCATAGCTTCCTCCTATCAGGTTAAAAGGGAAAAGAGAAAAATTGCCGCTCCCAAAGTTACTAGCACCACGCCGGTGGCGCGGTTGAGCACCGCCGGAGAAGCTTTGTTGGCGAATCGGGCGGCGATCCGTGCCCAAACCAGCGTGAAGAGCACGCAAAGGGCAAAAACCGTCCAATCCGGTGCGCCGCCGATGGCAAAATGGGAGACAGCACCGGTCAACGCGGTAAAGGTCATGATAAAAACGCTGGTTCCCACTGCGGTTTTCAGTTCGTATCCCAGCACACTGGTGAGGATCAGCAGTATCATCATGCCGCCGCCCGCTCCGACAAACCCGCAGATCAGGCCGATCCCCACGCCGCAGACAATCGACTGTATCAGCCGCTTTTTCGCGGAAACGGCCGTCATAGACTCTTTGGTTGTCATGACCGGGCGGAAGATGAACTTAATTCCCAGCAGGAAGGTCATGAAAACGGAAAATCCGCCCATAGTCTGGGAGGGCACCAAGCTGGACAGATAACTCCCCACCACAGTGAAGAGCAGGACGCTGACCATCATAACCAGGCCATTTTTCACGTCCAGATTTTTGTTTTTTCCGTAGGTATAGGCAGAAACCGCGCTGGCCAGTACATCGGAAGCCAGGGCGATGCCCACCGCCATATACGGGTCTATGCCGAGAAAAGTGACCAGCATCGGGGTGATGACCGCCGCGGCGCTCATTCCGGCAAAACCAGTGCCCAGTCCCGCGCCCATCCCGGCGAAAAAGGTGACCAAGATGGTAAGAACAGCCTCCATCAGTCATCCTCTGCCACAAAGGCGCGGCCATCCCGAACAGTGATTTTTCCCTGGCAGAAAAGAGAGGCTGCCCGGGGGAGCAGCTTCCACTCGGCCTGCTCCATAACCCGGCGCTGGAGCGTCTCCGGGGTGTCGCCATTCCGGACCGGAACGGCCTGCTGGAGGATGATGGGGCCGCCGTCGCAGACCTCGCTGACGAAGTGGACCGTGGCGCCGGTGAGTTTGACCCCCGCAGCCAGGGCGGCTTCATGGACTTTGAGGCCGTAGAAGCCCGGGCCGCAGAAGGAGGGGATCAGTGCGGGATGAACGTTTAAAATCTGATTGGGAAAAGCCGCGGGGACCGTTTCGTCCAGGATAATCATAAAACCAGCCAGGATGATCAGATCCGCCTGCTCCTCCCGGAGGGCTTCCAGAATGGCCCTGCTGTAGGCGGCGCGGCTGTCATAAGCGCTGCGGGGGACCACCCGGGAGGGGATGCCGTTCTGGGCGGCGCGCTCCAGGGCGTATGCTCCCTCTTTGGAGGAAATAACGCAGGTGATGCGGCCGTTTTGGATTTCGCCCCGTTTTTCCGCGTTGATGAGGGCCTGGAGATTGGTGCCGCCGCCGGACACCAGGACCACGATGTTTTTCAAAAGGCTCCGTCCTTTCCGTTACAATGGAAACAGGGGCCGCCGGTACCGGCCGTCCCTGTCTGGAGATGTTCTGTTATTCGAGAATGACGCCCTCGCTGCTCTCCACAAGCTCGCCCAGGATGTAGGCGTCCTCGCCGTTCTGGCGGAGGATCTCCAGAGACTTATCCGCGTCCTCCCGGGCGACGCAGACTACCATGCCAACGCCCATGTTGAAGGTGTTGTACATGTCCCGCTCCGGAATTTTTCCGACCTGCTGGATGAGGTTGAAGATGGGGAGCACCCGGACGTCGGACTTGGCGATTTTCGCCGAAAGGCCGTCCTTCAGGGCGCGGGGGATGTTCTCGTAGAAGCCGCCGCCGGTAATATGGGCCACCGCCTTGACCTTCACCTGGTCAAAGAGGGCCGTCATGGGCTTGACGTAAATTTTAGTGGGGGTGAGAAGGGTTTCGCCCAGGCTGGCATTCAGGGCCTCCACATTGGTGTGCAGGTCGGCCTTCTCGATGTTGAATACCTTCCGGACCAGGGAGAAACCGTTGGAATGGACGCCGGAGGACGGCAGGGCAATGAGAATATCGTCGGGGACCTCCGTTTCCTTGTCTAGGATCTTGCTCTTGTCCACCAGGCCAACGGAGAAACCGGCCAGGTCGTACTCGTCGGCCGGGTAGAAGCCGGGCATTTCGGCGGTTTCACCGCCCACCAGAGCGCAGCCCGCCTGGACGCAGCCCTCTGCGACACCCGCAACGATTTCCGCAACCTTTTCCGGGTAGTTTTTGCCCACGGCCACGTAATCCAGGAAGAACTGGGGCTTCGCACCACAGCAGATGATATCGTTGACGCACATGGCCACACAGTCGATGCCCACTGTGTCATGCTTATCCATGAGGAAGGCAATCTTCAGTTTGGTGCCGACGCCGTCGGTGCCGGAAACCAGGACAGGCTTCTCGATGCCGGTCATATCCAGCTCGAAAAGGCCGCCGAAGCCTCCCAGTCCGGTGAGAACGGAAGAGGTCATGGTACGGGCGACGTGGGCTTTCATCAGCTCCACGGCCTTGTATCCGGCGGTGACGTCCACGCCGGCTTTCTTATAGCTGTCGCTGAAACTTTTCATGGTGTTCCTGCCTTTCCATTATTCTTTCCCCGACCAGCAATAGGTACAGACCTGCTCGGGGGGCAGGCCGATGGCTTCCAGCATCCCTTCCAGGCTCTGGTAGCGGAGGGTGGTGAAGTCCAGCTTTTTGGCGATCTTGGCGACCATCCGCTGGTAGCGCTCGCTGGAAGAGACGGTATATTCCTCCAGGTGCTTCTCCGCCTCCTCGCCCTCCAGCTCCAGCATGGCGCGGCGGGTGATGAGATCCAACTCCGAACTGGAGCGGGAGAAATTCAGATACTTGCAGCCGTACACGATGGGAGGACACGCCGAACGGATGTGAACCTCCCGGGCGCCGCTGCCGTAAAGGAACTGGACGGTCTCGCCCATCTGGGTGCCGCGGACGATGGAGTCGTCGATGAAGAGCAGGCTCTTGCCGCGGATCAGCTCGTCCACGGGGATGAGCTTCATATGGGCCACCAGGTTGCGCATCTCCTGGCTGGGGGGCATGAAGCTCCGGGGCCAGGTGGGGGTGTATTTGATAAAGGGCCGGGCAAAGGGAATGCCCGACTGGTTGGCGTAGCCAATGGCGTGGGCGATGCCGGAATCCGGGATGCCGGCAACAAAATCCGCAGAAGCGTCATCGTGGCGCGCCATGATCCCGCCGTTACGGCAGCGCATAGCCTCCACGTTGATCCCTTCATAGACCGAGGTGGGATAGCCGTAATACATCCAGAGGAAGGCGCAGATCTTCATCGGCCCCCGGGCCGGGGACAGGGTCTCCGCGCCATCGGTGGTGATGCGGACAATTTCGCCGGGGCCCAGCTCCCGGAGGGTGTGGTAGCCCAGGTTCAGATAGGCGAAGGACTCGAAGGAGGCGCAGACAGAACCCTCCTTCTGGCCCAGGATAATGGGGGTGCGGCCCAGCCGGTCCCGGGAGGCATAAATGCCGTCCGAGGTCAGGAGCAGGATGCTCATGGAACCGTCAATGGCCTCCTGGGCATGAAGCAGACCGGAAACCAGATCCTGCTCCTCATTAATGATGGTGGCCACCAGCTCGGTGGCGTTGACCTTCCCGCCGCTCATCTCCAGAAAATGGGCGCCGCCGGAGGCCATGGCCTTCTCGGCCAGCTCCTTTTCGTTGTTGATGCGGCCAACGGTGGTGATGGCATAGCTGCCCAGGTGGGAGCGGACGATAAGGGGCTGGGGCTCACTGTCGGAAATACAGCCGATACCCATCCGGCCGTGCATATCCAGCACGTCCCGCTCAAACTTGGTGCGGAAGGGCGAGTTTTCAATATTGTGAATGGAGCGCTCGAATCCCTCGTCGGAGTAAACCGCCATACCGCCCCGGCGGGTGCCGAGATGGGAGTGGTAGTCGATGCCGAAAAAGAGGTCCGTGACGCAGTCCTGTTTGGAGACAACTCCGAAAAATCCTCCCAAAGATGATCCTCCCTTACTTCTGCTGCATTATTCGCCCAAGAGGCGTTTCATCATTTCCTGGTAGGCTTCCTCCGCGCCGCCCAGGTCCCGGCGAAAGAGGTCCTTGTCCAGGTGGGCGTGGGTCTTGACGTCCCAGAAGCGGCAGGTGTCAGGGCTGATCTCGTCAGCCAGGACGATGGTGCCGTCGGAGAGCTTGCCAAACTCCAGCTTGAAGTCCACCAGGATAACGCCGGCCTTGAGGAGGTAGTCTTTCATAAAGGCGTTGACAGCGAAGGCGTACTTTTTAATGGTCTCCAATTCCTCTTCGGTGCAGAGCTTCAGGGCCAGGGCGTGGTAATCGTTGATAAGAGGGTCGCCCAGATCGTCGTTTTTGTAGGAGAACTCAATGGTGGGGATAGCCAGCTCAGTGCCCTCTTCCACGCCGTACCGCTTGGAGAAGGAGCCTGCGGCGATGTTGCGGATGATGACCTCCAGGGGAACGATGGAGACCTTTTTGACCAGGGTCTCCCGGTCGGAAAGCTCCTCGACGTAATGGGTGGGGACACCCTCTTTTTCCAGCAGGCGCATCATGTGGTTGCTCATGCGGTTGTTGACCACGCCTTTGCCCCGGATGGTGCCTTTTTTCAGGCCGTTCAGGGCGGTGGCGTCGTCCTTGTACTCGACGATGTAGAGCTCCGGGTCGCTGGTTTTGTAGACCTTTTTGGCCTTGCCTTCATAGAGCTGCTCGAGTTTTTCCACGTTTGCCATGGTGATTCCTCTCCTTTTCGACTGCAGAATTTTATGTGAATGATGGAAATGCGGGTTAAAGGAGCCTGCCGGCCTTACTGGGCGTTCAGTTCTTCCTGGAGCTTTTGATCCTTGCGGGCGACCTCTTCGGCCATTTCCTTTTTGGCGGCCTCCAGGCGGTCGCTAAGAGCGGCGTCGGACAGGGCCAGCATCTGGATAGCCAGGTAGGCGGCGTTGGCCGCGCCGTCGATGGCCACAGTGGCCACAGGGATCCCCTTGGGCATCATCACGGTGGCCAGGAGGGCGTCCATGCCGTCCAGGGCCGCGGACTTGATGGGGATACCAATGACCGGAAGGGTGGTGTGGGCCGCCAGGACGCCGGCCAGGTGGGCTGCCATGCCCGCAGCGGCGATGATAACGCCGAAACCGTTGCCTTTTGCGGCTGCCGCGAATTCCGCGGCAGCGGCCGGGGTCCGGTGGGCGCTCATGACATGGACTTCCGTTTCCACTCCGTACTCCTTAAGGACGGCTACGGCCTTTTTGACGGTTCCCCAGTCGCTGTCGCTGCCCATGATGACCGCAACTTTTTTGCTCATACTGATTCCTCCGCTTTCAAACTTTTCTTTGTGAAATTGCCGGCGGGGTGCTTGAAGTCCCGCCGTCCGGCAGGCCGGAAAATAAAAAAGCTGCGACCGAATTCAATCGCAGCGGACTACCCAAAGTCAGCAAATGGCTGCACGAATCCCAGCGTGCCGGAAGGAGCCGGCAGTCCGGATATCGGAAACGCTGCAACGCAGCCTTGGCCGAAAACTCATGAAAGCACCTCAACAGAAGGTCCGGTAGGGCAATTTCTTACCGGCCATTTACAAAACTTCTCCTATTTTTTATTTTACGGCAAAAAGCGCTGTTTGGCAATGCCCAAATCTTCACAAATCGGCCTGTACTGCCGGTCCCCTTTTGTGCAGAAAGGCAGACGGCTCACAACAGCACCTGGCCGTTGATGACCAGCTGGAACTTGAGCCCCAGCTTTTCCGCAGCTTTCCGGCAGAGGAGCATCCGGCCCAGAAAGATTTCGAAGTAGTCCATCACAGCGGAGATCCGGGTGTCGATGGAGATCTTCAGGACGATGGCGGAATGGTCCGGCGTGATGGTGGTTTCGGCGTCTTCCACGGCGTAGTTGACCCGGTCGTGGATGTCGAAGGTGGCGAAATCCCGGTTGCGGACCCGGCTGCGGCGGACGTCGGTCTTGTCCGCCAGGATCAGGGCAGCCGCCACGGGGTTCACCGCCATGGCGGTGACTTCGTCGTGGTTGCCGATGGCGCTGATGACGTCGGCGATCTCCGCGGGGTCCATCCCCATTTTGTCCAGGATACGGAAAGCCATGACCGCTCCGCTCTGGGCGTGGTCCACCCGGTTGACGATATTGCCGATGTCGTGGAGATAACCGGCGATCTGGGCCAGCTCCGCCTCCCGCTGAGGGTAGCCCAGAGTGCGGAGGATCTTCCCCGCCTCGCTGGCCGCTTTGGTCACGTGGGCGAAGCTGTGTTCGGTGTAGCCCAGAGCGGAGAGAGAATCGTCCGCCTTCTGGATGTAGGTTGCCACCGCGTCGCTGCGGCGGATATCTTCAAAGGTGATCATCTGCATCGTCCCTTTCATGGTAGCGGATTCCGGATTGGCGAAATGTCTGTGCTTTGCTTGCGCAATAAGCCGTGCAGGTATTACAGAAGATTCCTTCGAGCCGCACGGGATTGGATCCGCGCTCGACGGAGCGCAGCCAAAGACTCTGCCTTTGGAATCCGCGATTTTTTGAAAAAATCGCGTAAAACTTTCTTTTAGCAATTGGTTTTTTCGCGCAAAAGCCTTTGAAGTTATTATAGCACAATCCCCCGCCCTTTTGCAGAAGATTTGGTGTAAAATTTTACATCAGACATTATTTGCCTTTTTGTTGACAAATTTTATAAATGAATATATAATTTGTTTAAAGGAAGTGAATGTATGGAACCAAACACGGATTTTTCGGAAATTGAGGCGCTGCGAAACGGCTTTGCCTGGGATAAAGAAGCAGCAGGATACGTCTGCCTGGAATGCGGGGCGTTTTTTGCACAAGGGGAGGTATTCCCCAGCGGCAGCCGGTTTTTCGAGGCGCGGAAGGCGGTCGCGGAGCATGTAAAGACCCACGGGGACCGGCTGGAACGGCTAATGGAAAGCGGCAGCCGCTACACCGGCCTCACCGGCAACCAGAAAGAGCTGTTCCGGCGGCTGCGGGCCGGTCTGTCTGACGCGGAAATCGCCGCACAAATGGGCGTAGCCCTGTCCACGGTGCGGCACCAGCGGTTCGTCTTCCGGGAAAAGGCGCGTCAGGCACAGATGTATCTGGCCATGTATGAGCTTCTTCCGGAACGGGAACGGAGCGGCCGCGATGCACTCCAGCCCCTTCACCGAGGCGCGAAAATGGTAGACGACCGCTATGCCTCTACAGAGGCGGAACGGGAGGAGACCCTGAAAAGCGCCTTTGAGAGTCTGGACCCCCTGCGGCTGCGGTTCTTCCCCGCCCGGGAGAAGCGAAAGCTCCACGTCCTCTCCCGCATTGCGGAGGAATTCCAAGAAGGACGCCGTTACTCCGAGCAGGAGATCAACGCCGTCCTCAAGGCGGTCTTTCACGACTTTGCCACTCTGCGGCGGTATCTGATCGAGTACGGATTCCTGGAGCGGACCGTCGACTGCCGGGAATACTGGCGGAAATAGGAGGAATTTATGGAAGAAAACGCGATCCGGGCCTTTCTGGACCGGGACGGACGGCTGAAGTCCTATCCGTCCAAGCTCTCCAAGCGGCCGCCTGTGCTGGAATGGCTGGCCGAACATTTCACAGCGGGCCGTTCCTATACCGAACGGGAAGTGGGACAGGTCCTGCGGAAGGCGGCCTCCCTGGATGACCCGTGCTTTCTTCGACGGGAGCTGGTAGACGCAGGCTGGCTGAAACGAACGCCGAACGGGGCCTGCTACTGGAAACCAACCCCGGAAGAAGGGGTTGCGCAGCGGGCAGCGATGCGGTAAAATAGTGGCAGAAGGAGGCGGAGGAATATGGTTCCGTTTTATGAAAAGGCCAGGGAACGACTAACGGTTTCCAACACACAGGGGATGAATTTCCCGGCGCACTTTCATGACAATCTGGAGCTCTATTTTCCCCTGGATAGCGGGCTGACCGTCATGGCCGGAGGAGTCAGCCGCGATTTGAACGCCGGAGATCTGGCGCTGCTTTTTCCCAACGTGGTCCACGGGTACCGCAGTCCCGCTCCGCTTTCCGAGGATGGGAGCAGTCGTGCGTTACTGGTTATCTGTCCCCTTTCTCTGACGGGAGATTTTTACCGTGCTCTTTCGGGCTGCCAGCCGGAGGATCCCTTTGTGCCCGGCAGCCGCCTTCACACCGATGCGGTCTACGCCCTCCGCGCTCTCTCCGCTTCGGAGGAAAAGCGGAACCCTTTGGCAGACCGGGCGCTGGTCCAGCTCATCCTGGCCTGGACCATGCCGCTGCTGAAGCTCCGAAAAAACAGTGCGGCCCCCACCTTGCTCCAGCGGGTGGTGCAGAACCTGTCGGAACGCTACCGGGAACCCCTCACCCTGGAACGCCTGGCCGGAGACCTAGGAGTCAGCCGCAGTCACCTTTCCCGAGTGTTTTCGGAGCAGCTCCAGTGCGGCTTCAACGACTACCTCAACCGTCTCCGGCTCATCGACGCTGAGCAGATGCTGGGCTCTTCCGATCTCACCATTACGGAGATCGGCTTTTCCTGCGGGTTCGACAGCCCGCGCACCTTCAACCGGGCCTTTCGAAAGGTCTACGGCGCCTCTCCCCGGGAATTCCGGAGACGGGGAAAATGACCTCTAAAACAACTCAACGGCAGGAGAAGCGCGCAGACGTCTGCAGCCTCTCCTGCCGTGTTCTTTATTATGAAATTATGGGGCGGGCTGCTTTCGGAAACGGCTCCGGTATCCGGCGGGGCATGCCCTCCGCCGCCAGCTTTGCCGTTCCGGCCAGATAATCCGGCGTATATTTCTCCCCGTCAGGCTGCCGATAGGGATGAACTGTTTTGCCTCGGAACACGTGATGATATGGTTTTTGCAGTGCATGTACGGTTTTTATGAAATTCCCTGACAAAAGGATTTTCCATTTTTATCCAGAATGTGCCAAATTGCCCAGACGGCAGTTTTGGCTGTTCCCGCGGAATTTTTTCTTTAAGTGGTTACACTAAAAACGGAAATAAAAACGAGAAAAGGGTGGTCGCGTGGTAAAACTCATTCTTCTTGGAGAAAGCCGGAGCGAAAAAACAGAACGGTTTCTGGAAGTCAATCTCTCCCGCCGCTTTTCCCTGATCTGCTGCACCGGACAGCGGGTTTCCGTCTCCGGCGCAGGCGAGGAGCTTTTGCTTTTGGCCGCGCCGGAACTGAACTGCACGGAACTGAAGGGCGGTCTGTTTCTCGTTCGGAACGACGCGCGGCTGCCAAAGGACCTGCGCCTGCCCGCCGACGCGGTGGTCATCGTCAGCTCGGATGAGGAGGGGCAGCTGCGGCAGCTGGCCCGGATGGGTGCGCAGACCGTCACCTGCGGTCTCTCCTGCAAGGATACCGTAACCTTTTCCAGTAAGTCCGAGGAGGAAGCCGTCGTCTCACTGATGCGGGGGGTTCCCGGCTTGAACGGGGAAATGCTGGAACCCATGGACGTCCCCATTACCTTTCCCCCGGAATCGGGCGACTATCCCCTGCTTGCATGCACCGCCGCCTTGCTGTTGGCAGGCGCGATCACCGGAGAAGAAGATGGTTCGCCAACAAAATATTTCCAGTCATAATCCTGTTGGAGCCGCGCACAATACTAAGGCAAACGCCACACAAACCTCGAACCAATAAAGAATGATGTAAGGAGTGCTATCTCATGTCCAGTAACAAAGTTATGGTTCCCCAGGCGAAAGAAGCAATGGAACGTTTTAAAATGGAAGCTGCCAACGAAGTCGGCGTCAACCTCAAGCAGGGCTACAATGGCGATCTGACCTCCAAACAGGCTGGTTCTATCGGCGGACAGATGGTCAAGAAAATGATCGAGTCCTACGAAAGCTCTATGAAATAAGACCCGAAAGGGCCAAAACCGGCGCTGTCTCATGGACAGCGCCGGTTTTTCTTGCACATAAAAGTTTCAGCCTTTCACGGCTCCGATCATAACGCCCTTGACGAAGTATTTCTGCAAAAATGGGTACAGGGCAAGGATAGGAACGGTAGTGACGACGATCAGCGCATATTTGATCAGCTCGGTCAGCCGGGCCATTTCGTCCATATCGGTCCCGCCCAGCATGTCGCTGACCTGGGCGGCGCTGAGGATGTTCCGCATGACCAGCTGCAAGGGAAACTTTTCCCGGTTCTGCAGATAGATCGAGGCATTGAACCAGGCGTTCCAATGTCCTACGCCATAGTAGAGGACAATGACCGCCAGTGTCGGCAGCGCCAGTGGGACCATGATCCGCAGCAGCACCGTCCCATGAGATGCGCCGTCCAGCCGGGCCGACTCCAGCAGACTCTCCGGAATAGTCTGAAAGGCGGTTTTCATGATGATGAGGTTGGTGGTGGAGATCGCCCCCGGCAGGATCAGCGACCAGAGGGAGTTGAGCAGGTGCAGGTCCCGGACGTTGAGATAGGAGGGGATGAGCCCGCCGGAAAAGTACATGGTGAAGATGATCAGGAAGGTCACGGCGTTTTTGAGCATCGGCCCCTTTAGGGACAAAAAGTACGCACCGATCACCGTCAGCACCAGGTTGACGGCTACGCCGAACACCAGGACAAAGAGGGTGTTGAGAAATCCCTGCCCGATCATGGGGTTGGCAAAAACCAGCCGGTAGGCGGACAGCGTGAAGGGCTTCAGCGGCAGCCACAGGGCCCCAAGATTCAGCGAAAGGGCCGTGGGATCGCTGAAGGACGCGATGACCACATAATACATCGGATAAGCGGTCACAAAAATCAAAAAGCAGAGAAAAATCGTATTGAAGCACCGGAAAGTTCGGTATCCCAACGAACGGTCTTCCATTATAAGGCCCCCTTTTACCACAGGCTGACTTCACTGAACCTCCGGCTGACGCGGTTGAAGATCACCACCAGCAGGAAATTGATCAGCGAGTTGAAAAAACTGACGGCCGCGCTGTAGCTCCATTGGAACTCCTGCAGGCCCTTCCGATAGACAAAGGTGGAGATCACGTCCGCCGTGTCGTAAATGCCCGGATTATAGAGCAGGATGATCTTCTCGAATCCAACGTTCATCACGCCGCCCAGCCGAAGCAGCAGCATGATAATGATGGTGGCGGCGATTCCCGGCAGGGTGATGTGGATTGTCTGCTGCCAGCGGTTGGCCCCGTCGATGCGGGCCGCTTCGTAAAGCTCTTGGTCGACGCCGGTGAGGGCGGCCAGATAGATGATGGCCCCCCAGCCCACCTCCTGCCAGATATTCGAGAGCACATAGACCGGCACAAAATATTGGGGCTTGGAAAGCAACGAGACCTTCTCCATCCCGAAAAGGGACAGAAACGACGTGACCGCGCCGGTATCCGCCGTAAAGATCTTCACCAGGCTGCAGACCACTACCAGCGAAATGAAATGCGGCATGTACGAAATGGTCTGGGTCACCCGCTTGAAGGCGGTGCTCTTGACCTCGTTTAAAAGCAGCGCCAGCAGAATCGGCGCGGGAAAACCGAAGACCAGCGTTGCCAGGCTGATGGTCAGGGTATTTTTCAGGAGCCGCCAGAAATAGTAGCTCCCGAAAAAGTCAATAAAATTCTGAAACCCGTGGCTTCCGGCCCAGTCGCTGCCCAGGATCCCCGCGGCGGGGCTGTAATCCTTGAAGGCGATGATCAGGCCGTACATGGGTTTGTAGCAGAAGATCAGATAATACAGTACCACGGGAAGCACCAACAGATAGGCTCCGGCATAAAGCCGGAGATCCTTCCGCAGCCGTGAGCTCAAGGTAGGACGGGCCCCCGCACCGGTTCCGTCCGCGGGACGAGCAGTAACCATAAAAACGCTCCATTCTTTTCAAGGTGGGACGGAAAAGCCGCCCGAAAAAGGGGACGGGTCCTCCCCGTCCCCAAATGCCGGCAGGAAAAGCCTCAGCGAGCGTTGAATTCGTCTAGGGCGGCCTGCTGCAGTTCGATGACACGTTTCACGCCCATCTGCTCCAGGGTGGCCAGGTAGGTGTCGAAATTGTCCAGCGGCTCAACGCCGGTGATGAATTTCACCTGCATCTCGTCAACGTAGGTGCTGATGTCGCCATACAGCTTGGAATATTCCGTCAGGTCTGCCTCAGCAATGGTGACAGGAGGCATAAAATAATCTGCCACATCGGTATCCAGCCACTTGGACAGGGCATCCTGCTGCTGTGGCCGTGCGAAATATTGCTCCCCGAAGCGCTTATCCTGTACAAAAGCATCTGCTGACCAAGCACGAGTATACTGGGCAAGAGCCTGCTGCATGGTCCAACCGTTTGGATTATTGGTAATCAGTTCGGTATAGGTGGGTTTCCCATCGACAATCGTGTAGCTCTCTCCCTCTATACCGAAGTTAAAGAGCATTTTTCCTTCTTCCGTATAATTGTAATTGAGGAATTGAGCGGCGACCTCCTTATTCTTACAGCCGGGCGTAATCACCGTCATCGTCCCTAGAACGGGATTGTCATAATAGCTGTACATGGGTACATCGTCGTCATTAGCAACCAAAGACTGTATCCCGATGACATCAAAATTCGGATCTTGTTCCGACATAGTCTGCAAGAAGTTTCCTATGCCGCTTCCCAGAGAACCGCGGGTTAATCCAGAAACTCCATTCATAAAATTGGCGCTGATCGTTGTGCCGTCAATGGTGGCAAAATTCGGATCAAGCAGTCCCTCTGCAAACAGCTTATGGAGATAGACAAGAACTTCCTTGTACGATTCCTCAGCAGCTCCATAATGAACGGTTCCATCCTTCTTGTAAAAGGTAGTTGTAGGAAGGCCAAAGGGGCTTGTAAGCTCACCGCAGGAAAGTGCGGAGCTTACTCTTAAGCATATAGGATATGTGGCGCCTTCTTTTTCCTGGAACGCCTTCAAAACATCATAAAGCTGATCCGGCGTTTTCGGAACATCCAGGTTCAGATCCTCCAGCCAGTCCTGACGCATAATCATCCCAACCGATACCTGCAGGCTCTTATCGCTGCGGATAAAGGGAAAGCCGATAATGTTCCCCTCAGCCGTTACCGTGCTTTTATAATAGAGTTCATTACTATCCAGTACAGCCTTTAAATCCGGGGCATTTTCTTCGATCAGATCGTTTATAGGATAAATAATCCCATCCCGAATGGCTTTTGGGGCACCTCCGGAATACTTTTTCAAAAAATTATAGGAAATTATATCCGGTAGCTCTCCGGAGGCAAACAAAAGGTTAAATCCATCCGCACCCGCCGGATGCTGGATCTCCAGAGTTACACCGGTGGCCTCTTCCAGCGCCTTGATAAAGGGCGTGTCCGCCAGGGATTTTACGTTGGTGGTAACAGCGCTCTCCTCCGCGATGGCATAGGTGAATTTCAGGTTCCCGGGAATCGGATAAGTGATTCCGGCAGGTTCCGCCTGGGAGCTTTCCGGCTGGGAAGCGGAGCTGGCAGGCGCAGAGGGTTCTGACGAAGAAGGGGTGTTTTCCTGCCCGCAAGCGCTAACCGACAGAGCGCACCCAGCTGCAAGCAGAGCCGAAAGAATCCGCTGAAACTTTTTCATAAAATCTTCCTCCTTGTTATTTTGTGAAGTTCCACGGCTGGAATATCTGTATTGTAACGGATCGTTTTCCAGTTTTCCAGCGCCAAAAGGGCACGGCGGTGGACAAAAGGGCGCTTTTCCCGAAAAAAATGCGCCCTTTTGTCCGAAAGTGGTGATTCTGTCCGTTCCAATTTCGCCGCGGGCTCTTTCCCATTCTTTCAAAAAGCCGTATAATAAAATGGCAGGGAGGGATTCCGGATATGAGACAACAAAAGGAACGAAAGGGCTTCTTCAAAAAAAGCAGAAGCATCGCGGCAAGCTGGGCGGTATCCTATCTTTTCATTCTGCTGATTCCAATCGTGGCTTCCTCGTTCACCTCTTATTATACGTCGTCGGTGGTGGAAAGGGAAGTCCGCAATGCCAGCAGCCTGATGCTGGGCAGCCTTCAAAACAGCATCGACAAGCTGATGAAGGCGGAACGGTCGGCTTTTGCGTTTCTTTATGCCAATAAGCAGCAGATTCAGCAGCTCAACGATCTCCCAATGGAAAATCCGGAGTTTTACTATGACGCACTGCAGCTGAACAAGGTGCTTTCCACCTACCGGGCCTCGGACCTGTCCACCGGCCTTTGTGTCTATCTGGCGGAGAAAGACTACCTTCTCACCGGGGATACCGCCAACCACAGCTTCTATCTCCACCGGGCGCTGCAGCTGGGCAACCCGGACTTTCCCAGCTACGGTGTCTGGAAGGAGGCCCTGTCCACCTCCTACTCCGGCTCCTTTCTGGTATCGGACTGCCTGAATCCAGGCAGCAGCGGCCGCAGCCTGGTCTATGCCAACACCCTCTTCCGCACAGAGAAAAACGCCGTCAACGTCTTTCTCTCTGTTCCTCTGGAAAAAGTTGAGGAGCTGGCCGTCGGAATGTCCGAAGGAACCCTAGTGCTTCTGGATGGGGAAGGCGTTCCGGCTGCCGCCTTCTCCAGCGCGGGCGAAACGCCGGTTCCCGCCGGCCTGGAGCAGCTCGCTCACGGCATGGACCGGGTCCAGACCGGAGGGGAAACCTATATTTGCACCACAGCGGACTCCGCCCAGAGCAGCTGGCGCTTCGTCATGCTCATGCCGGAGCGGCTCTATTGGAAAAAGGCAAAATTCTGCTTCCTTCTGAACCTGGGCAGCCTCCTGGCCGCGCTGGTGCTGGGGCTTCTATCCGCCCTTCTTCTGGTGCGGAAAAACTACCGCCCGGTCTCCGGTATCCTGAAGCTCATAGACACCCCGGAAAGCGGCGGAAACGAATTCGAGCACATCCGCCGGGCCTGGTCCCGGCTGAAGGACGAAAACCGCACCATGCGGGATGCGCTGTCCGAACAGACCGAGGTTCTGCGGGAGCGATACCTTCTTTCCCGTCTCAAGGGCCGTGCGCCGAAAATGCCGGCCAGTGAATCCGACTCCCATTTCGGCCTGGACTTTACCGGGCGGCGCTTCGGACTGGCCGCCCTGTCCGTCCCGTCCCCGGAAGGAGCGGAGGACACCGACGAGTTGGCCTTTTTTGCAGTGGACAACGTTTTCAGCGAACTGATGGCCGGTTACACCGCCTTCTACAAGATCGAGGACGGACAGTTTCTGTTCTACCTCTTCGCCCTTTCCCCGGAGCAGGAGGGCTGGGAGGAGGAGTGCTT